>JAFQSI010000063.1 GCA_017409645.1 Oscillospiraceae bacterium
GAGGTGGCCTCCACCTGCAACGAGGCCCTGCTGATGGAGTACCTCCTGAACAAGACCACCGACAAGCGCGAGCGGGCCTTCCTCATCAACCACTTCCTGGAGCAGTTCAAGGGCACTCTGTACCGCCAGACCATGTTCGCCGAGTTCGAGCTGAAGATGGGCGAAATGGTCCAGAAGGGCATCCCCCTGACCGCTGCCAAGCTCTGCGAGGAGTATAAGAAGCTCAACGAGCTGTACTTCGGACCCGACATGGTGGTCGACGACGAGATCGCCATGGAGTGGGCCCGGATCCCCCACTTCTACTATAATTATTATGTCTTCCAGTACGCCACCGGCTACTCCGCCGCCATCGCCCTGAGCCAGAAGATTCTCAAGGAGGGCCAGCCCGCCGTGGAGAAGTACCTGGAGTTCCTCTCCGGCGGCCGCAGCAAGCCCCCCGTGGAGCTGCTGAAGGGCGCGGGCGTGGATATGTCCTCTCCCGAGCCCGTCAACGAGGCCCTGGCCCTGTTCGGACGGCTGCTGGATGAAATGGAAGAGCTGGTGGAGGAGCTGTGATGGAGAAGGAAATTTTTCTTCCCACCCTGCACTGGTTTGCCATGACCAACACCTTCTCCGGCTCCTGCGGCGACTTCCGCTTTATGGCGAAGCCCAACGTCATCATGGCCACGCCGAAAGAGGTGGACTTCGAACAATCTTCCATCACCTGCGAATTCTGGCACGGGAAGCTGTGCTATGAGCTGAGCGAGATGGAGGGGAAGCAGGAGTTTCCCATGAGCGAAGAGGGAAGGGAAGCCATGCTGAACTGGCTGCTTGAGAATATCTGAACAAAAAATGACCACCCAGGCCTGGGTGGTCATTTTACCGGACTGGGACTGTAGGGCGGGGTCATGACCCCGCCGACGCAGTTGGAAAAGCTGTTGGTATCATCAGAAGAACATGCGAACGACTACAACCGTCATTGCGAGGCCGCAGGCCGTGGCAATCCGTATCCCCTGTGGTGCGAAGCACCACCCGGCCCCTCTGGGGCCGGGAGAGAACGGATTGCCACGTCGCTTCGCTCCACGCAATGACGAGGCAGAGGGAAGCTGGTACTTCTGTATCAAGCTGGGCGGTGATCAGAGGTGGTCGGCGAGGGCATGCCCTCGCCCTACAAAAACGCTAAAAAGTAGTTGACAATTCAAAAATTCATGTTAAAATATTCAAGATATTGCAACGCAATACGAAAAAGAAGCAGCCGAAGACACCAGGAGCGAAGAGGGGACAGTGGGAGCCCTCCGGTGGGATACGCTGCGGGCCACTTTCGTGCGGCCTGAGAGATCAGGACGGGCGCTCCCGATACAGGGCAAACAAGATGCTGTCACTTCAGCGAAGCAGGGTGGTACCGTGCCGAAAGGCGCCCCTGTGCGTGAAGGGCAGCCTTTTTTAATGGATAATTGATAATTGAGAATTGAGAATGATGGCCGATGAAAGACAATTCTCAATTCTCCATTCTCAATTATCAATTCAAGAAATTGTGGAGGTTTCAACTATGTCCAATCCCAAGCCTTACGGCGTAAACGAGCTGCGGGAAATGTTCCTGAGCTACTTTGAGAGCAAGGGCCATCTGCGTCTGCCCAGCTTCTCTCTGATCCCCCAGAATGACGCATCTTTGCTGCTGATCAACTCCGGCATGGCCCCCATGAAGCCCTACTTCAAGGGCGAGGTGGAGCCCCCCCGCAGAAGAGTCTGCACCTGCCAGAAGTGCATCCGCACCGGCGACATCGAGAACATCGGCAAGACCGCCCGTCACGGCACCTACTTCGAGATGCTGGGCAACTTCTCCTTCGGCGATTACTTCAAGAAGGAAGCCATCGCCTGGTGCTGGGAGTTCCTGACCAAGGTGGTGGGTCTGGACGAGAACCGGCTGTTCCCCTCCATCTACGAGAACGACGAGGAGGCCTTCGAGATCTGGAACAAGGACATCGGCATCCCCGCTGACCACATCTTCCGCTTCGGCAAGAAGGACAACTTCTGGGAGCATGGCTCCGGTCCCTGCGGCCCCTGCTCCGAGGTCTACTACGACCGCGGCGAGAAGTACGGCTGCGGCGAGCCCGGCTGTACCGTCGGCTGTGAGTGCGACCGCTACATGGAGGTATGGAACAACGTCTTTAGCCAGTTCGACAACGACGGTCACGGCAACTACACCGAGCTGGTCCAGAAGAACATCGACACCGGCATGGGCCTGGAGCGTCTGGCTGTTGTCTGCCAGGATGTGAACTCCCTGTTCGATGTGGACACCGTCATGAACATCACCAACCATGTCACCGCCATCACCGGTGCCAGCTACGGCCAGTCCGCCAAGACAGATGTGAGCCTGCGCGTCATCACCGACCACATCCGCGCCTCCACCTTCATGATCGCCGACGGCGTTCTGCCCTCCAACGAGGGCCGCGGCTATGTCCTGCGCCGTCTGCTGCGCCGGGCTGCCCGTCACGGCAAGCTCCTGGGCGTCAACAAGCCCTTCCTGTTCGAGGTGGTCCAGACCGTCATCAAGGAGAACGCCTCCCACTACACCTACCTGCTGGAGCGGGCCGACTATATCACCAAGATCGTCAAGATCGAGGAGGAGAACTTCGCCAAGACCATCGACACCGGCATGCAGATCTTCAATGCCAAGATGGCCGAGCATCAGGAGGCCGGCAAGACCGTCTTCTCCGGCGCTGACGCCTTCCTGCTGGCCGCCACCTACGGCTTCCCCATCGACCTGACCATGGAGATGGTCGAGGAGGCCGGTATGACCGTGGACCTGGACGAGTACAACCGCAACCGCGAGGAGGACAAGATCCGCGCCCGCGAGGCCCGGAAGGCTCTGGGTGACCTGGGCTGGGCCGGTGTGGACCTGGGCAAGGAGATCCCCGAGACGGTGTTCGTTGGCTACGACGCCCTGACCACCGACGCAAAGGTCCTGGCCATCGTCCAGGGCGACGAGACGGTGGACGCCATCGGCGAGGGCACCGACGCCATCCTGGTGCTGGATCAGACCACCATGTACGCCGAGATGGGCGGCCAGGTGGCCGACCACGGCGTCATCACCTTCGAGGGCGGCGAGTTCACCGTCCACGATGTCCAGAAGAACAAGGGCGGCAAGTACCTGCACCACGGCAAGCTCACCAAGGGCGCTCTGACCGTGGGCGACGCCGTGTCCGTCTCTGTGGACCCCGTCCGCCGCAATGCCGTCATGCGTGCCCACTCCGCCACCCACCTGCTGCAGAAGGCCCTCCAGGCCGTCCTGGGCGACCATGTCCATCAGGCCGGTTCCCTGGTTCTGCCCGACCGTCTGCGCTTCGACTTCACCCATTACTCCGCCGTCACCGCTGAGGAGATCGCTAAAATCGACTCCATCGTGCAGAACGCCGTCTTCGCAGGCTACAACGTGGATGTCCGCGAGATGAGCATTGACGAGGCCAAGGCCCAGGGTGCCATGGCTCTGTTCAGCGAGAAGTACGGCGACACCGTCCGCGTGGTCAACATGGGCGGTTACTCCATCGAGCTGTGCGGCGGCACCCACCTGGACAACACCGCCAAGGTCGGCCCCTTCCGCATCGTCTCCGAGGGCTCCGTTGCCTCCGGCGTCCGCCGTATCGAGGCCGTCACCGGTCTGGAGTTCCTGGCCGACGCCGCTGCCACCCGCGCAGTCGTCGAGAATGCCTGCGCCGCGGTCAAGGTCAAGAAGGCTGAGGAGCTGGGCAGCAAGCTGGGTGCCCTGAACGACGAGGTCAAGGCACTGAAGAAGGAGATCGAGTCCTACAAGGCCAAGGAGGCTTCCGGCGCTGTGGATCAGATGCTCGCTTCCGCCGAGGCCGTCGGTGCCGTCAAGGTCCTGACGAAGGTCGTTCCCAATTCCGATCCCGGCAAGCTGCGCCAGATGGGCGACGTCCTGCGGGACAAGGATGCATCCGTGGTCGCCGTTCTGGCCACCCAGGTGGGCGAGAAACTGACCATCCTGGCCGTCTGCGGCAAGGATGCCGTCAAGGCCGGCGTCAAGGCCGGCGACATCGTCAAGCATGTCTGCACCCTCTGCGGCGGCTCCGGCGGCGGCAAGCCCGACTCCGCCATGGGCGGCGGCAAGGACGCTTCCAAGCTGAATGACGCTCTGGCCGGTGTGGCTGCCTTCGTCGGCACCAAGCTGAAGTAAAAATCACGTTTTTTCTGGGCGCTGCCTGTTGTGGGCAGCGCCCATTTTCCAAAGAGAGGGACAGCCAATGCGCAAGCTCATGTGGTTCACAATCGGATATGCCATCGCCTGCGCCTATGGGACCTGGGCGGCCCGGGGCAGCGGTCTGCTGCTGGCCGGTGCGGTGTGCCTGATGCTGTCGGCAGCGCTCTGGCGGTTCCGGGAGCATCCTGCCGTGAAGCGGGGGATGGTGCTGGCGCTGGGCGGTGCCTTTGGCTGTCTGGCCTTTTTTGGCTATGCGGTTTTCGTTCTGGGACCCGCTGCCGCCATGGACGGCGTGGAAGCGGAGGTTTCCATCCGGGTGACGGACTACAGCTGGCAGACCGACTATGGCGTCGCCGCCGACGGGGAGCTGGAGCTTTCCGACCGGCGGTACAAGGTACGCTTCTATGTGAACGAGGACCAAAATCTGGAGCCCGGCGACCTGGTCCGGATGAAGGCCGAGCTGCGGCTGACCGACGAGGGCGGCAGCCGGGAGCCCACCTACCACCGGACCAGTGGGATCCTGCTGCTGGCCTATCCCAGAGGGGAGCCGGAGCTGACGGCAGGGGAGCCCGACTGGCGGGACCTGCCCGCCCGGTGGGCCCGGCGGCTGAAGGGGATTCTGGACGATGCCTTTCCTGCGGACAGCGCGCCCTTTGCCAAAGCGCTGCTGCTGGGCGATAAAAGCGACATTTCCTGGGACCAGAGCAGAGCCTTTTCCCGGAGCGGCATCAGCCATATCGTGGCGGTGTCGGGACTCCATGTGGGGATTTTGTTTGCCCTTGTGGGTGTGGTCACGGGAAAGCGGCGGTTTTGGATGGTTCTGGCCGGGATCCCGAGCCTGCTGCTCTTTGCGGCCATGGCGGGCTTTACCGCGTCCGTGACCAGGGCGGTGATCATGCAGCTGCTGTTCCTGCTGGCGCTGGCGCTGAACCGGGAGTATGACCCGCCCACGGCCCTGAGCTTTGCGGTGCTGCTGATGCTGCTGCACTGCCCGCTGACCATCGCGGGCATCGGATTTCAGCTCAGCGTCGCCAGCGTGGCGGGTATTTTTCTGTTCTATGAAAAGCTGGACGGCTGGCTGAAAAACTGGCTGCCCGGCAAGGGAAAGACCCTCCGGGGCCGTTTGGAGCGGTTTTTCACAGCCTCTGTCTCCGTGACCCTCAGCGCTACGGTGATGACGGTGCCCTTGACGGCCATCCATTTCGGGCTGGTCAGTCTGGTGGGCGTGGTGACGAATCTGCTGGTGCTGCCGCTGGTGAGCTGCATTTTCTACGGGATCATGGCGGTGTGCGCCCTGGGGTGTGTCCACATGGGGGCCGCCGGTGCTGCGGCATGGGTGATCGCGTGGCCCATCCGCTATGTGCTGGCGGTGGCCCGGACGCTGGGGGAGCTGCCCCTGGCGGCGGTGTATACGGTCAGTCCCTATGTGGTCCTCTGGCTGGTGTTCCTCTACGGTCTGATCGGCTGGCTGCTGGCGACGAAGCGGAAGCGGCCCGGACTGGCGGTATGCCTTGGGGCGCTGGGCCTGTGCGTCAGCCTGATGCTGAGCTTTCTGGAGCCGCTGGCCTGCGATTACCGGGTGACGGTGCTGGATGTGGGCCAGGGGCAGTGCATCCTCCTGCAAAGTGCGGGCAATACCTTTATGGTGGACTGCGGCGGCAGAAGGGGAGAGGAGGCGGCGGACATCGCCGCGGAGCAGCTGCTGAGTCAGGGCATCACCCGGATCGACGGGCTGATCCTGACCCACTACGACCGGGACCACGCCGGGGGCGTGCAGTTCCTGGCGGAGCAGATCACCATCGAGCGGGTCTACCTGCCCCGGACCGAGGATACCGACGGCTGCCTGCAGTCGGTGCTGAACAGCTGCGCCGAACAGATCGACATCGATACGGACATGACGATCTCCTTCGGCGATGCAAAAAATCAGATCTTCCCGCCGAAAGACGCCGGTTCCGGCAACGATTCCTGCGCTGCGGTATTGTTTCAGCGAGGAAAATGTGATACACTGATAACCGGTGACATGTCCGCCGCGGCGGAGCGGCAGCTGCTCAGCGATTACGACCTGCCGGATCTGGAGGTGCTGATCGTGGGGCACCACGGGTCCAAATATTCGACCTGCGAAGAGCTTCTGGAAGCCACGGCCCCGGATGCGGCCATCATTTCCGTGGGCGCGGAGAACGGCTACGGCCATCCGACAGCCGAGGTGCTTCAGCGGCTGGAACAGGCGGGCTGCGCCGTTTACCGGACGGATCTGCACGGGACCATTACCTACAGGGGGTGAAAGCCATGGCAAAACCGAATAACGCACCGGACGAATTCTCTCGGCTCAAGGCCGCTATCAAGGCGGGAAAGCCGGAGCGGCTGTATTTCTTCCACGGCGAGGAGGTCTTCCTGCTGCATCATTATCTCAACGAGATGCGCAAAAAGACCATCGACGAGCTGACCCAGGATTTCAACAGCCACCGCTTCACCCAGGAGACGTTCACCGTCCAGGACTTCTGTGACGCCGTGGAGGCCCTGCCCATGATGGCGGAGCATACCTTCGTCCAGGTGGACGAGATCGACATTTTTAAATTGAACGAAAGCGAGCGGGAGAAGATGATCGA
>JAFQSI010000064.1 GCA_017409645.1 Oscillospiraceae bacterium
AGTTCTCGTCTCCGGCGGCGGCCCCTATCTCCAGGCTCTGCTGGAGGCCGAGGCCGCCGGTAAGTTCCCCCACGGTGAGATCTCCCTGGTGCTGGCGAATAACCCCAATGCTTACGCGCTGGAGCGGGCCAAATACTTCGGCGTTCCCGGCGCGGTCGTCACGAAGAAGGAGTGCGGCGGCTCCCAGGAGAAGTTCGAGGACACCATCCAGGCGGTCCTGGAGCGCAACGGCACCGACATGATCATCCTGGCGGGCTTCATGAGCATCCTCAGCGAGCGGTTCACCAGCCGCTGGCCTGGCCGGATCATCAACATCCATCCCAGCCTGATCCCCGCCTTCTGCGGCGAGGGCTTCTACGGCCTGCGGGTCCACGAGGCGGCCCTCCAGAGAGGTGTCAAGCTCACCGGCGCCACCGTCCACTTCGTCAATGAGATCCCCGACGGCGGCCCCATCATCCTGCAGAAGGCTGTCGAGGTCCGCGAGGGCGATACCCCCGAGATCCTGCAGCGCAGGGTCATGGAGCAGGCTGAATGGCTCCTGCTGCCCCAGGCCGCAGAGATCGTGGCTGAGCAGCTGCAGAATCAGTAAATCCAAACTTGCTTCCTTCCCAGAGGGAGAGGGACCGCGAAGCGGTGGAGGGAGTGTGCCCCCCGATGAAAGGACACTCCCCCAGTCAGCTGACGCTGACAGCCCCCTCTCGGAGGGGGCCAAGTTACCAATGACCTACATAGAGGAGAAAACACAATGAACGTTTACGAGACCAAGACCATGGCCGAGCGCCTGAACGGCAACACCTATCCCGGCCGCGGCATCGTGCTGGGCGTCACCGCTGACGGCAAGAAGGCCGTCGCCGCCTACTTCATCATGGGCCGCTCCGTCAACTCCCGCAACCGCGTGTTCTGCCTGGAGCCCGACGGCATCCGCACCGAGGCCCACGATCCCGCCCTGATGAAGGATCCCCACCTGATCATCTACCATCCCGTCCGGGAGCTGGGCAACGGCCTGATCGTCACCAACGGCGACCAGACCGACACCATCTGGGAGTTCGCCGCCAGGGGCGAGAGCTGGGAGGCCGCCCTGCGGACCCGTCAGTTTGAGGACGACGGCCCCAACTGGACCCCCCGGATCTCCGGCATCCAGGCAAACGACGGCTCCTACAAGATGTCCATCCTGAAGGCCGCCGATCCCGAGGGCAAGGCCTGCGCCCGCTTCTTCTGGGAGTATCCTGCCACCGCCGGTCTGGGCCACTTCCTGCACACCTATGTCTGCGACGGCAATCCCGTGATCCCCACCTTCCAGGGCGAGCCCGAGCGCGTGTCCATCCCCGCTGACATCGACGCCTTCACCGAGGAGCTGTGGACCAACCTGGACGAGAACAACAAGATCTCCCTGTTCGTCCGCTACACCGACATCGCCACCCGCGAGGTCGAGCAGCGTATCATCAACAAGCACAACTAATTAAGAATCAATAACGTAGCGTCATAGATACAGACTCTGAGCGTTCTGTGCATGACGTGGATCAATGGAGGTTTTTATTATGAAGAATTTTGAACTGAAGTACGGCTGCAATCCCAACCAGAAGCCTGCTTCCCTGTATATGCATGACGGCAGCGAGCTGCCCATCGAGATCCTGAACGGCCGTCCCGGCTACATCAACTTCATGGATGCCCTGAACTCCTGGCAGCTGGTCAAGGAGCTGAAGGAGGCCACCGGCATGGCCTGCGCCACCTCCTTCAAGCACGTTTCCCCCACCTCTGCCGCCGTCGGCAAGGTCCTGCCCCTGGACCTGAAGAAGGCCTGCTTCGTCGAGGACGTGGAGGGTCTGGATGAGAACCCCCTGGCCTGTGCCTATGTCCGCGCCCGCGGCGCTGACCGTCTCTGCTCCTTCGGCGACTGGGTCGCCCTGTCCGACGTCTGCGACGAGCTGACCGCCAAGCTGATCGCCCCCGAGGTCTCCGACGGCGTCATCGCCCCCGGCTACACCGACGAGGCTCTGGCCATCCTGAAGAATAAGCGCAAGGGCGGCTACAACGTGGTCAAGATCGACCCCAACTACGTCCCCGACGTCCAGGAGCGCAAGCAGATCTTCGGCATCACCTTCGAGCAGGGCCGGAACAACTTCAAGATCGGCGAGCATCTGCTGGAGAACATCGTCACCGAGAACAAGGAGCTGCCCGAGTCCGCCAAGATCGACCTGATCATCTCCCTGATCACCCTGAAGTACACCCAGAGTAACTCCGTCTGCTTCGCCTACGACGGTCAGGCCATCGGTGTCGGCGCCGGTCAGCAGTCCAGAGTTCACTGCGTCCGTCTGGCTGGCTCCAAGGCTGATACCTGGTTCCTGCGTCAGCATCCCAAGACCCTGGCCCTGCCCTTCCGTGCCGACCTGGGCCGTCCCGGCCGCGACAACGCCATCGACGGCTACATCAACGGCAACGAGGAGGATGTCTGCGCCGAGGGCATCTGGCAGAACTACTTCACCGAGCGCCCCGAGCCCCTGACTGCCGAGGAGAAGCGTGCATGGCTGGATTCCCGCGACGCCGTCGCCCTGGGCTCCGACGCCTTCTTCCCCTTCCCCGACTCCGTCAAGCGCGGCGTCGCCTCCGGCGTCAAGTACATCGCCGAGCCCGGCGGCTCCATCCGCGATGACCTGGTCATCGCCGAGTGCGACAAGAACGATATCGTCATGGCCTTCACCGGCATGAGACTGTTCCATCACTAAGAACAAGAGTGGAGAGTTGAGATTGGAGAGTGGAGATTATGTTGTCTGACAGCGTTGCGTACCAAAAGGCGAAACAGTTTGCGAAGCGGATTGTTTTCCTTGGAAAGCATCTGAAAGAGGAACATCAGGAGTTCATTCTGTCCAAACAAATCGTCCGCAGCGGTACCAGCATTGGCGCGAACATTGCGGAGGCAAGATGCGGATGCAGCCGTAAGGATTTTTCCAACAAAATCTATATTGCCCTGAAAGAATGTGCAGAGACATTATACTGGATCGACTTGCTGCACGACACAAATTACTTGACGGATGACGAATTCAAGTCGTTGAATGCAGACTGCGAAGAATTGCGCAAAATCCTGTCAGCAACTACGAAATCAGTTTGATAATGCCGATCTCCACTCTACACTCTTCAATCTCCAATCTGATATCTAAAGGAGCATGAATATGAACATTATGCTTATCGGCGGCGGTGGCCGTGAACACGCCATTCTCCGCTCTCTGAAGAAGAATCCCACCGTCGAGACTGTCTGGATGCTGCCCGGCAACGGGGCCATGGAGTCCGAGGCCATTTGCACCGGTATCGGTGCCACCGACCTGGACGGCATCGCTCAGTTTGCAAAGGAGCATCCCGTTGACTACGCCGTCGTCGCTCCCGACGATCCCCTGGTCCTGGGCTGTGTGGACCGGCTGAACGAGCTGGGCATCCCCTGCTTCGGCCCCAAGGCAAACGCCGCCATCATCGAGGGCTCCAAGGCCTTCTCCAAGGACCTGATGAAGAAGTACGGCATCCCCACCGCCAAGTATGAGATCTTCACCGAACTCCCTAAGGCGCTGGAGTATCTGAAGACCGCTCCCATCCCCACGGTCGTCAAGGCCGACGGCCTGGCTCTGGGCAAGGGCGTCATCATCGCCCAGACCCGCGAGGAGGCTGTCGAGGCTGTCACCGACATGATGGCGAACGCCAAGTTTGGCAAGTCCGGCACCACCGTGGTCATCGAGGAGTTCCTGGAGGGTCCCGAGGTGTCCGTCCTCAGCTTCACCGACGGCAAGACTGTCAAGCCCATGGTGTCCTCCATGGACCACAAGCGGGCCAAGGACAATGACCAGGGTCTGAACACCGGCGGCATGGGCACCATCGCTCCCAACCCCTACTACACCGACGCTGTGGCTGAGCGGTGCATGCAGGAGATCTTCCTGCCCACCATCGCTGCCATGGCTGCCGAGGGCCGTCCCTTCCAGGGCTGCCTGTACTTCGGCCTGATGATCACCAAAGACGGCCCCAAGGTCATCGAGTACAACTGCCGCTTCGGCGACCCCGAGACCCAGGTGGTCCTGCCCCTGCTGGAAAGCGACCTGCTGACCGTCATGCAGTCCTGCACCAACGGCACTCTGGCTGACACCGAGGTCAAGTTTGCGGACAAGCACGCCTGCTGCGTCATCACTGCTTCCGAGGGCTACCCCGAGGCCTACAAGAAGGGCTACCCCCTGGTCATGACCGAGGAGGCTGCCGCCTGTACTTATGTTGCCGGCGCTAAGGTGGCAGACGGTGTTCTGGTCACCAACGGCGGCCGCGTCACCGGCACCACCGCCATCGCCGCATCCCTGCCCGAGGCCATCAAGGAAGCCTACCGTCTGGCTGACGGCGTCCAGTTTGAAAATGCCTACCGCCGCTCCGACATCGGCCAGCGCGCGCTGCAGGCCCTGAAGTAATTTTTGCCAATAGGGAACGCCAGTTTTGGTGTTCCCTATCGGTGCGTTATTACAATATAGATAAATTGGAGGAAAACCCCATGGTTTATCGCATTTTTGTTGAAAAGAAGCTCGGTCAGACCCATGAGGCCGACAAGCTGCTGAAGGATGTGCAGGAGTTCCTGCAGATCTCCGCGCTGGAGTCCGTCCGGGTCATCAACCGCTATGACGTGGAGAACATCGACGAAGCCCTCTTTGAGAACGCCGTCCGCAACGTCTTCTCCGAGCCCCAGGTGGACAACACCTATTCTGAGCTGAACGCCGAGGGCGTCGTCTTCGCCGTGGAGCCCCTGCCCGGTCAGTTCGACCAGCGGGCCGACTCCGCCGCCCAGTGCATCCAGATCATCTCCCAGGGCGAGCGCCCCCTGGTCCGCACCGCCAAGGTCTATGTGCTGACCGGTGAGCTGACCGCCGACGAGATCGCCGCCATCCGCAAGTATGTCATCAACCCCGTGGAGTGCCGGGAAGCTTCCCTGGAGAAGCCCGAGACGCTGGTGATGCAGTATGAGATCCCCCAGAAAGTTGCTACCGTTGAGGGCTTCCTGGATTTGGACCGTGCCGGTCTGGAGGAGATGGCAAAGAGCATGGGTCTGGCCATGGACGCCGGTGATCTGGAATTCTGCCAGGGCTACTTCAAGACCGAGGGCCGCAACCCCACCATCACCGAGATCCGCATGATCGACACCTACTGGTCCGATCACTGCCGCCACACCACCTTCAACACCATCATCGACAACGTCTCCTTCGCCGATCCTCTGCTGCAGAGCGCCTGGCAGGAGTACCTGGACACCCGCGTGGAGCTGAACCGGACCAAGCCCATCACCCTGATGGACATCGGCACCCTGGCCTGCAAGTGGCTGCGCAAAAACGGCATGCTGGAGAAGCTGTACGAGTCCGAGGAGATCAACGCCTGCACCGTCCGCATGACCGTCAACGTCGACGGCGAGGACCAGCCCTGGCTGCTGCTGTTCAAGAACGAGACCCACAACCATCCCACCGAGATCGAGCCCTTCGGCGGCGCGGCCACCTGCATCGGCGGCGCCATCCGCGATCCTCTGGCCTCCCGTGCCTATGTCTACGGCGCCATGCGCGTCACCGGCGCAGCCGATCCCCTGAAGTCCGTGGACGAGACGATGAAGGGCAAGCTGCCCCAGCGCAAGATCGTCACCACCGCCGCCGCCGGTTATTCCAGCTACGGCAACCAGATCGGCCTGGCCACCGGTATGGTCGACGAGATCTACCACCCCGGCTATGCCGCCAAGCGCATGGAGATCGGCGCTGTGGTGGGTGCTGTCCACGAGGACCACTCCAAGCCCGATTTCCCCGCCCCCGGCGACAAGGTCATCCTGCTGGGCGGCCGTACCGGCCGTGACGGCGTGGGCGGCGCCACCGGTTCTTCCAAGGCCCACAACCTGCAGTCCGTGGAGACCTGCGGCTCCGAGGTCCAGAAGGGCAACGCCCCCGAGGAGCGCAAGCTCCAGCGCCTGTTCCGCAACGGCGAGGCCGCTGTCATGATCAAGCGCTGCAACGACTTCGGCGCAGGCGGTGTCTCCGTCGCCATCGGCGAGCTGGCCGACGGCCTGGACATCGACCTGAACAAGGTCCCCAAGAAGTACGAGGGCCTGGACGGCACCGAGCTGGCCATCGCCGAGTCCCAGGAGCGTATGGCAATTGTCGTTGCCGAGCACAATGTGCCCCGCTTCCTGGAGATCGCCGCCACCGAGAATCTGGAGGCAACTGTGGTCGCCACCGTCACCGACACCAACCGGCTGGTCATGCACTGGAACGGCGCCACCATCTGCGATGTCTCCCGCGATTTCCTGAATTCCAACGGTGCCGAGAAGCACATCGACATCGAGCTGGCTCCCGCCAGTGAATATGAGGTGGAGGTTACCGGTACCTTCACCGAGAACCTGGAGCGCCTGGCCTCCGACCTGAACACCTGCTCCAAGCGCGGTCTTTCCGAGCGCTTCGACTCCACCATCGGCGCGGGCACCGTCCTGATGCCCTTTGGTGGTAAGCATCAGCACACCCCCATCCAGGCCATGGTTCACAAGGTCAGCCTGGAGAAGGGTCACACCGATGACTGCTCCGTCATGTCCTGGGGCTACAACCCCTTCATCACCGAGCACAGCCCCTACCACGGCGCTTACCTTGCCGTCGTGGAGTCCGCCGCCAAGCTGATCGCCACCGGTGCCAAGTATGAGGATGTGTACCTGACCTTCCAGGAGTA
>JAFQSI010000065.1 GCA_017409645.1 Oscillospiraceae bacterium
ACGGCGTCGAAGTCGAAGCCGGTCATGGCGGGGATGGGGGTCCCCGCGATGGCGATGAACCGGGGCTGCAGCTCCCGGGCCGCATCCACGATGTCGCGGGTCAGCTTTTCGTCGTCTCCCATCACCGCCTCCAGCTCGGTCAGGGCGGAGATGTAGACCATGGAGTCCATGTCGTACCACCGGGGCTCATCGTGGGTGGTGTAGGTGGAATTGCAGCCGGAGGCGTCGTGCATGACCGTCATGCCCCCCAGCTCAAAAAGGGCCGAGCATACGCCGAACACGTCGGCGGAATAGGTCGAAATGATCCTGGATGTCTGTTTCATAGGCAGCTGCTGCACCCCATTCCCTTGATCTGGATCAGCCCCTGCAGATCCTTTTCTTCATTTATTGCTTCCTCCATCAGCTCCAGGGTCTTCAGGACCGCCTGGAAGCCCCACATGCCGCCGCCCTCCACCACGTTGACGAAGTGGGCCGTGTTGGTGAAGTGGGCCGCCTTCTGGCCGATGGCGAGAAAAGCAGAGGGCTCCTTCGGGGCGTGGAAGCGCATGGCGGCGTGGACCGTCGGATACAGGAGCAGGTCCGGATGCTGCACCTTCAGCTGCTCCAGAGTCTGCTTCTCCGGTCCGGTGATGGTGTCCAGATACACCCGCTCCACCCGGAAGCCGCTGTCCAGCAGCAGCTTCGCCAGCCCCAGGGGCCGGGGGCAGAAGGTGTAGTCGATGGCGATGGGGATATCGCCCAGCGCCGGCCGGGTCCGTGCCAGAGCAGCATGGCACTGCTGCCGCCTTCCGGCGGTGTCCGGCGCCGGGACCCCCAGCTCCCGGGCCAGCCGCTGAAGGGACGACTCGATCTCGTCAAAGTCGAAGCTGAAGGGCAAATGCAGGTGCGTTCCTCCCAGCCGGGCCGAGAGCATGTCGCCGCCTGCCGCCGCGGAGGGGTAATAGGAGATGTAGACGGCGCTTTCGGCCATCTGCTGGTACTGTTCGTAGGTTTTGCAGGCGGTGATCTCATGGACCCGCCGTCCCGCCCCCCGGAGCAGCGCCATCAGGTCGCTGTCCCCGTCCGTGGGGAGGTCATTGCCCAGGATGGCAACGGAATCGGGCCGGATGGGCCGGGGCTTCAGGAGGGTGTAGAGCCTGCTGCGCATGAGCTGATCCGGCGTCAGGCCGCTCTTGCGCAGGATGGGATTCATGTAGCAGTCGGCAAAATCGATATCCGGATACCGGCTGAGCAGGGTGTCGTAGATGAGCTTCAGGTCGCAGCCGGCGAAATGGTGGACGCAGCTGGTGTAGACCAGCACCGCCGGGGGCTTTTGGGGCAGCTTTTCGAGGATGTCGCAGACGCCCTCGATGACCAGCTCCTCCATGCCGCCGTCCAGCAGATCCTCCTCCCGGACCTCCACGGTGGAGAACCGGTCCTGGGCTCCCAGCTCCGCGGCGGTCAGCACCACGCCCCGCAGACAGCTGGCGGCGCAGACGAAGATCTCATGGGCCTGGGGGATCAGCATCCCCGTGTGGACGATGTTCCAGGTGCCCCTGGCCGGGGAGGCGTACTCCAGTCCCTGGGGAAAGGGCTCGGGAAATGCCGCATCCCGGATGGGGATCCCCGCAAGCTGCCGGGGTCCGTTCACGCGTTTCAGCATACCGTCACCCCGCAGCGCTCCAGAATGGCCCTGGCCAGGGCCCGGTATTCCTCTGCCATGGCGCTGTCCGGGAAGGCCTCGACGACGGTTTTGCCCAGATCCTCGGCCTCCTGGACCGTGTCGCTGCGGCTGAGGGTGCCGACGACGGGGCAGTGGAAGTCGTCAGCCAGCTCCCGGACCTTCTCCTCCTCATTTTTCACGTTGCGGCGGTTGAGAATGATGCCGCCCAGCTGGGCATAGCCCCGGCCCTTGAAATTCTCCACCGCCATGGCGATGTTGGCGGCGGCGTGGATGGCCATATTCTCGCCGGAGGTGAGGATGAAGACCCTGTCGGCGTAGCCCGGCCGCATGGGCATGGAGAAGCCGCCGCAGACCACGTCGCCCAGCACATCGTAGATGACCACATCGGGCTGGTGGACCTCGTAGGCCCCCTTTTCCTCCAGCTTTTCCAGGGCGGTGATGATGCCCCGTCCGGCACAGCCCAGACCCGGTGTGGGTCCTCCGGCCTCCACACACAGGACCCCGCCGAAGCCCGGCGTGACCATGTCCTCCAGCGTAAAATCGTTCTTCCGGGTCCGCACCAGCTCCAGCACGGTGTCGATGCTTCCCTTGCCGTGGAGACTGGCGGTGGAGTCGGCCTTGGGGTCGCAGCCGATCTGCAGGACCTTGTAGCCCATGCCGCTCAGGGCCGCACTGAGATTGGAGACGGTGGTGGATTTTCCGATACCGCCCTTTCCGTAAACTGCCAGCTTGATCATGGGGTTTCCTCCTTTCTGTAGTCGCCCCGTCCGACGGCGACCTCATAGCCGATCCGGGCCATCTGCTGCCGCAGCAGGGCCACGCCCTGCGCTGCCGTCAGCTCGGTCCCGGCCTTGTTGTCATAGAGCATATACTGTTTCCGGACTGCCGCCGGAGAGAGATTGGGCATGATGACGTTGCATCCGGCCAGAACGCCCCGGATGCGCCCGTCGGCCTCTGCGGTGCCCAGGGCCGTGGTGGCGGGCAGCAGCACCCCGGGCAGCATCAGGCGGCACAGGGCCAGCAGGAACAGGGTCTGCTCCACGCTGCCGGCCGCTTCGTCCCGGAAGGGGGTGTCCGAGTGGGGCAGGAAGGGGCCGATGCCCACCATGTGGGGCTTAAGATCCTGCATGAAGACCATGTCCTTTGCAAGGGTGGCGGGGGTCTGCCCCGGGGAGCCCACCATGATGCCGCAGCCGGTCTGATAGCCGATGTCCTTCAGGTCCCGCAGGCACCGCAGCCGGTTTTGCAGGGTCTGCTCCGCCGGATGGAGGAGCCGGTAGTGCCCTTCGTCCGCCGTCTCATGGCGCAGCAGATACCGGTCCGCGCCCGCGTCAAAGAGAGCCTGGTAGCTCTCCCGGCTCCGCTCGCCCAACGACAGCGTCACGGCGCAGTCGGGATAGCGCTCCTTGATGGAGCGGATGATGGCGCACAGCCGTTCGTCCGTGAACCAGCCATCCTCGCCGCCCTGCAGCACGAAGGTCCGGAAGCCCCCGGCATAGCCCTCGTCGCAGCAGGATAGGATCTCCTCCGGGGTCAGCCGGTAGCGGCGCACCTTGCCGTTGCTCCGGCGGATGCCGCAGTAATAGCAGTCATTTTTGCAGATGTTGGTGAATTCGATGATCCCCCGGAACCAGATCCGCTTCCCGAACCGGGCTTCGGCAACCTCACGGGCCAGGGCCATGGCAAGCTCCACATCGTCGGGATCATATTCCGTCAGCAGCTGCTCCCACTGCTCCGGCGAGAGACGCCGGTCCCGGTGCAGCTGCCGGATCAGGGCTTCATGCTTCATGGTGCCCTCCTTCCTGGTTTGCGATGCGCAGGGGGATGACGCTCTGCACCTCGCCCAGGGGCGTGGGCAGGGTGCCGATGACGGCCTCCACGCCGAAGGAGCGGCGAATGGACGCCTCCGTCACCACCTGCGCGGTGTTCCCGAATTTGTAGTCCCCGCCCTTCGACAGCAGCAGCGCCTTGTCGGACCGCTGCAGGGCGTGGGTGGGGTAATGGGTGTTGAAGATGCAGGCCATGCCCTCCGATGCCAGACGGGACATGGTATCGAGGACCACCAGCTGATTTTTGAAGTCCAGATTGCTCTCCGGCTCGTCCAGGATCAGCACCTGGGGCTCGGCGGCCAGGGCCCGGGCGATGAGGACCATCTGCAGCTCGCCGCCGCTGATGCCGCTGCATTTTTTGTCGGCCAGAGCGCTGATGCCCAGCAGCTCCATGACCTCCTCCGCCTTTCGCAGATCCTCCCGTCCCGGAGAAGCGAAGGGGCCCAGGCGGCTGCTGCGGCCCAGCAGCACCGTCTCAAAGGCGGTGTAGGCCCCGGAGGCCGTCCGGGCCTGGGGCACATAGGCCATCCGGCTCCAGAGCTTCCGGGGGGGCATGCTCCGGATGGATTCTCCGCCGAGCAGGCTGTCGCCCCCGGTCCAGCGCAGCATGCCGGTGATGCAGCGCAGTAAGGTGGTCTTTCCTGCGCCGTTGGGGCCCAGGATCGCCAGGATCTGCCCCGGCTCCACGGTCAGATCGATGTTTTGTAGAATGGGCTCCCCCCTGCGGTAGGAGAAGCTTCCGTTTCGGACTGTCAATGTCACAGGCTCCACCCGCCCTTTCTGCGCATGAGCGCGATGAAAAACGGTGCGCCCAGCAGGGCCGTCAGGATGGAGATGGGGATCTCCTGGGCCGAGATGCTCCGGGCGGCGGTGTCCACGGCGATCAGGAAGGCCGCGCCGGTGCTGATGGAGACGGGCAGCAGGGCGAGGTGGTTGCTGCCGAATTTCATCCGGCACATATGGGGCACCAGCAGCCCCACCCAGCCCACCTGGCCGCACATGGCCACGCAGGCGGCGGTGATCATGGTGGCGCAGACCACCACCACGGCGCGCAGCCGGGTGATGCTGACGCCGGAGGCCCGGGCCTCGTCGTCACTCAGGGGCAGCAGATTCATCCGCCACCGCAGCAGCCACAGCACCGCGACGCCAGTCACGATCAGCGGCGCGCCCAGCAGCAGCGTCCGGTAGGAGGCGTTCTGGAGCCCGCCCATGAGCCAGTAGGTGATGGCGGGCAGCTGGGATTCCTCATCCGCAGCGAATTTGACCAGGGACACCAGCGCGTTGAACACGGAGCCCATCATGATGCCCGACAGCACGATGGTGCTGCGGCCCCGGTGCGATCCGGTCCCGGCCAGCCAGGTCAGGGCCACCGCGGCTCCGCCCATCACAAGGGCGCTGCACTGGATCCCGAGGATATCCAGCCCCAGCAGCAGGCCCAGGGCCGCGCCGAAGCTGGCGCCGCTGGCAACGCCCAGGGTGTCCGGCGTGGCCAGGGGATTGGCAAAGAGACTTTGGAAGGCGCAGCCCGCCGCGGACAGCCCCGCGCCGGTCAGGGCCGCCAGCAGGATCCGCGGCAGCCGCAGCCGCCACAGGGTCCGGTGGATCAGCGCCGTCATATCCGCGGCGCCCGTCAGGGCCTGGCCGATGGCCTGAAGGACCTGAGTCGGGGAGAAGGCGAGCCGTCCAATCCCCAGGGCCAGCACCCCCGCGGCAACAGGCAGCAGCAGACACGCGGCCCGCCAGCCATAGCGCAGCTTTCCTGTTCTCATGGCGGTCATTTGGTGTAGGCGGCCTTGGCGCTGACGCCGCTGAGCCGTCCGATCCTGCCGGAGAGGGTGTTGATCACGTTCAGGGGCGCGTCCACGGCCACGGAGATGATGTTGATCCCCTTGGCCCGGTAGGGGATGCCCATACGGCCGATGATGTATTCGGCGTGCTGGTGCAGGATCTCGTTCATCGCCTGGACGGAGGCACTGTCCTCCAGGATGATGCTGATGACGGCTACTCTTGTTTCCATAGTATATCCTCCCAATGAAAAAAGGAAGCTGCACCGATGAGGATGCAGCTTCCGAAATGGTACGACAAGGAGCCCGCCGGGGGCGGGTACGATGCATATTGGAACGGCAGCTTCCACCTCAAAGCCAGTTTTCGGTGTCAGATTCGTTGTCATGTAAATTATACCAAAATCGTCGAAAATGTCAAGCCTGATCCAGATACCGCCGAAGCTCCCGGCGGAGGATCTCGCCCCGCTCTCCGGGGTCCGGGACGGTCTTTCTCAGCCGGGCGGTCAGCCCGGCGGCGGTGTCCAGGATCGTCTCCAGATCCTCCGGCAGGGCGTTTTCCAGCCGCTCCCGCAGCAGGGCCGCCAGGGCCGGGGCCCTGCCGCCGGTGGCGATGCCCACGGACACATCCCCCCGGACGATCAGGCCGGGGAACCGGAAGCTGCACAGCTCCGGCCGGTCTGCCACGTTCACCGGGATCCCCAGGGCCAGGAAGTGGTCCGCCAGGGCCTCGTTGTCCGGATGGTCCTTCTCGGTCAGCAGCACCAGCGCCGGACGCTCCGTCCAGGTGGAGGGATAGGGGCAGCGCCGGACCTCGCGGCAGAAGGGGGCCATTTTTTCGGCCTTCCGGTCGGCCTCCGGCCCCTCGCCCACCACCAGCACGGTGCTGTGGGACAGGTCTAAAAATGCAGGAAATAAAGGCAGGATAGATTCCTCACTTGGTCATCAGGGGCTGCGAGATTCTGCCAAAGGTTTTCCTGATGGACAGATCGTACCACTGCCGCCTTCGGCGGTGCCCCACATCAGTCAGAAAAAGTGCATGGGCACTTTTTCTGCCAGCTTCTCCCCGAGGGGAGAAGCCTTTGCTCAGGGTCATACATGTTTCATTCTGTCGTACAGTGTCGGGTTTTCCCTCCAAGGCTTCTCCCTTGAGGGAGAAGCTGTCAGCGCAGCTGACTGATGTGGGTGACCGCCGAAGGCGACAGCAGGATACCTGACAGCCATGTGTTTATGCTTTATGGAAGATCGGCTTCCGGTCTGCGAAGGTGCAGACGTACCCGAAGATCTTTTTCAGCTCGGCGACCATCTCGTGGGTATACTGTCCGGCCCGGCTGACGTCGTGGGCGTCGGAGCCCACGGTGACGATCTTTCCGCCCAGCTCGTGAAACCGCTGGAAATAGTCCAGTGTGGGCAGGGGACCGCCGCAGCGGTCGATGCCGGAGGTGTTCAGCTCCATGCCCTTGCCGTGCTTCACCAGCTCCCGGAGGATCTCGTCGAGGATGGCCCTGTGGTCATCGTAGCGGATCAGGGCGTGGTTGGGGTTGCCCCGGGCCTTGGAGACATAGGTCAGATGGCCCAGGACGTCATAGTCCTCGTGGACCCGGACGCACTCCAGCGTCCGCTCCAGGAAGAGCCGCAGGCCCTTTTCATAGCCCTTCTCCTGCCAGTAGGGGGCAAAATACACATCCACCCCGTCGATCAGATGTACGGAGCCGAGGACAAAGTCGAAATGCCGGCGGCCCAGGTCCTTTTTCAGCTGCTCCGGATTCTCCGGAGTCAGGCCGAATTCCAATCCCCTTCGGATCAGCAGGCCCGGGACCTCCAGGGCGTCGTATTCGGCGTTGTAGCGCGCTGTGTCGAAGACCATGTCCAGCTCGGGGGTGTAGTCCAGATGGTCCGTGAAGCAGATCTCCTTCAGCCCCCGCTCCTTCGCGGCCAGGGCCATGGCCAGACCGGAGTCGTGCCCGTCAAAGGACACCCTGGTGTGCATGTGATAGTCGTACATTCTATATCTCCTCCCGGAACTGGCGGAACGCCGTGGGCAGCGCCGCCTGTTCGTCGATTTGTTCCAGTGTCAGCCAGCGGAAGTCCGGAGTCATGGCGTCCACCTCCAGAAACCAGCCCCGCATGTCCCAGCGGATGTGGGTAAAGATGTGGTGCCGGTCAACGGACCGCTCCACATGCTTCGGGTGCAGGCCCTTTTTTTCGGCCCAGGCCACGGCTTCCTCCGCTGAAAAATGGCCGCTCTCGTTGGGGAATTGCCACAGCCCTGCCAGCAATCCCTTGTTTGGACGCTTTTCGATGGCCCAGTGTTCCCCGCAGCGCAGCAGGAACACCGTCCGGTCCTCCTGGCGTTTGGCTTTTTTCGGCAGCTTTACGGGCAGCTGCTGCCACAGTTCCCGGCCCCGGCAGAATTCCCGGCAGGGGCAAATACCGCATTTCGGCTCGCCGCCCGGCACACAGACCGTGGCACCCAGCTCCATCAGAGCCTGGGTGAATTCTCCGGGGCAGTCGGCGGGGTAGATTTCGGCCAGCTCCTGCTGCACCCGCTTTTTTGTGGCGGGCAGGTCGATGGGTGCGTCATCCGCCTGGAGCCGGGCCAGAACGCGCAGCACGTTCCCGTCCACCGCGGGGGTGGGCAGGGAAAAGGCGATGGAGCAGACGGCCCCGGCGGTATAGTCCCCGATGCCGGGCAGCGCCCGGACCGCGGCATAGTCCCGGGGGAACGCGCCGCCATGCTCGTCCATCATGACCTGGGCGGCCTTTTTGAGATTCCGGACCCGGCTGTAGTAGCCCAGGCCCTCCCAGAGCTTGTGCAGCTCGTCGTCATCGCACGCAGCAAGGCTTTCGATGTCCGGCAGCCGCTGGAGGAACCGGGCGTAGTAG
>JAFQSI010000066.1 GCA_017409645.1 Oscillospiraceae bacterium
CCCCGACAGTAACCCCGGCACCTACTGGCATCTGCTCCGCGACTTTGCCAAGGAAGTCTCCGTGGCAGGCGTCACCAGCCTGAAGACCGACGTGGCCTGGGTCGGCTACGGCTACGACATGGCCCTGACCTCCCAGCAGAGCGGCTACAACACCGTTTCCACCCTGGTGGGCTACCGTCCCAACATGATCACCCTGGACGGCTGGGCCGGTACCCAGCGCTTTGCCAGCGTCTGGACCGGCGACCAGTACGGCGGCAACTGGGAGTACATCCGCTTCCACATCCCCACTTATCTGGGCCAGTCCCTGAGTGGCAACCCCAATGTCGGCTCCGACATGGACGGCATCTTCGGCGGCAGCGCCCTGATCTCCACCCGTGATACCCAGTGGAAGATCTTCACCCCCACCATGCTGAACATGGACGGCTGGGGCAGCTATGCCAAGACCCCCTTCACCTTTGGCGATCCCTACACCGGCATCAACAGAATGTATCTGAAGATGAAGGCCCAGCTGCTGCCCTACCTGTACACCACCGCAGTCTCCGCCTCCGGCATCGACACCGGCAACGGCGACACCTACCTGCCCATGGTCCGGGCCATGTTCCTGGAGTATCCCACCGACAGCTACGCTGCCACCAAGAACGTGCAGTACCAGTATCTGTTCGGCGAGGACTTCCTGGTCGCGCCCATCTATACCGAAACGGATGCCATCGATGCCATGGGCAACGACGTTCGCAACGGCATCTACCTGCCCGATGAGGATCAGATCTGGATCGACTACTTCACCGGCGACCAGTACTACGGCGGCCAGATCCTGAACAACTTCGACGCCCCCCTGTGGAAGCTGCCCGTCTTCGTCAAGAGCGGCGCCATCGTCCCCATGTGGGAGGAGAACAACAGCCCCGTCTTCATCGACCGCACCAACCGGATCACCGAGTTCTGGCCCGACGGCTCCACCGAGTACACCATGTACGAGGATGAGGGCACCTACATCGAGAACAACCAGATCGAGGTCGACGGCTACGGCCTGGTCAACGAGATCGACTACGGCACCCACGTTTCCACCAAGTATACCTCCGTGGTTGAAAACGGCACCGCCACCCTGACCGCGGAAGCCTCCACCGGCACCTACGACGGCTACGACGCGTACAAGAACACCACCTTCATCGTCAACGTGTCCGCAGAGCCCACCGCTGTCACCGCCATGAACGGTCTCGAGGAGCTGACCATGGTCCGGATGAACAGCAAGGATGAGGTTCTGAACGCCGAGCTGGCCTCCGGCGAGTTTGCATACTTCTACGATGCCGCTCCCGCCATCGAAACCTATGCCGTCGAGGGCGAGGACGAGTTCGCCGCCATGATGGAGGGCAAAGTCTCCTCTCCCAAGCTGTACGTCAAGTTTGCCGAGGTCGACTCCCAGTCCGATGCCCAGACCCTGGTGCTGGAGGGCTTCGAGAACGTCGACAGCAAGCTGCCCGTCAACGAGCCCGATGAGACTCTGGCAGCCCCCACCGGCCTGCATGACGTGGCTGAGGGCAAGACTCCCACCACCAATGTCGTTGCATGGGACGCCGTGGACGGCGCGATCAGCTATGACATCCGTGTGGACGGCGTGATCAACAATGTCGGCAGCGCCACCACCTTTGCCCACAACGATCAGGATTACAACTCCACCCACACCTACGCTGTCCGTGCAAGGGGCGAGAATGGCTACTCCGCGTGGTCCGAGACCATCGAGGCCACCACGCTGCTGGATCCCTGGAGAAACGTCCCCGATGCCAGCATCACCTGGAACGGCGGCGATCAGTGGGGCAAGCTGGCCTACGCCACCGACCACGACACCTCCACCATGTTCCACTCCACCGGCGATGTTGTCTCCAACGCTGAGCCCTTCATCTTCGACTTCGGCGCAGCCTACCAGCTGGACAAGTTCGAGTACTATGCCCGCAGCGACAACTACGGCAACGGTGCAGTCCAGAAGCTGGACATCTTCGTTTCTCTGGACGGCGTCCATTGGCTGGAGGCCTACGACGGCGAAGCCAATGCCGCGTGGACCTACGATGGAAATGCCAGCGTCGAGGAGAATGTCAAGACCGTCGACCTGAGCGGCCACGCAGCCCGCTATGTGAAGCTGATCGTCCGGCAGTCCAAGGGCAATTTCTTCTCCGCAAACGAGCTGATCATCTATAAGCAGGACGGCACCGATGCCTTTGCCGTCGGCAGCACCAACTTCCAGAGCGAGGTTTCCGCAGCCGACTACAGCAACATGAACAACTACAAGGGCACCTCCACCAAGGACGGCTCTGTGTTCGTGGATCAGATCCAGAAGCGCCACGGCGATATCAACTACAACGGCGTCTACGACGTCTATGACTACGCCTTCACCGCATTCCCCCAGGACGGCGGCACGAAGAAGACCGGCTCCGTCTCCGGCAGCGCACACTATGATGTCACCGAGGAGAACGGTAATCTGGTGATCCGCGTCATGGCGGACAATGTCAAGAATGTCAACGCCTTCGGTCAGGTCCTGACCTACGATCCCATGCAGCTGGAGTTCGTCTCCGTGACTCCCGGCGACATGGCCGCAGGTATGGTGGACTTCACCGTCAATAATGTCTACGATGGAGTCAATGCCCTTGCGCTGGCTGACTTCAGCGAGAATCCCGAGTACAACGGCCCCGCCAACGTCAACCTGGCCTACTTCAACAAGGGCGACCAGGCTCTCGTCAACGGCTCCGGCGTGCTGGCCACCATCGTCATGAAGGGCACCGATGCGGCTTCCATCGACCTGAGCAGCCTGATGCTGATCGGACCCGATTACAGCCTGCTGACGGTCGAAGCCGGCAGCGGCACCGCCCCCGAGGTGAAGGTCACCGAGTACGGCCTGGAGGACGTGACCATCACCATGACCAACGAATTCCTGCCCACCGATGACGGCACCAATGTCGGTACCCTCATCCAGCAGGGCAGCTATGATGGTCTGTTCAACGGCACCATGGGCCGCGACTTCGAGTTCCTGTGGGACATCAGCTCCAACTATGATCCTGCCACGGGCACCCTTCCCGAATATGTTGCCCTGCCCGTGACCATGCATGTGGCCTTCCACGAGCCCTCCAAGCTGACCGAGGTCACCGTGTACAACGCCAACAAGTCCAACGGCTTCGTCACCAAGGCCGAGGCCGTGCTGAACTACGCTGACGGCACCGCCAGCGAGACGATCACCATCGATGCCGAGCTGGCCGACTATGCCCCCTTCGCCTTCGAATGGGAGGACAATGGCAAGACCGTCGCCTCCGTGGACATCACCCTGCTGGAGGCCATCAACTACAGCGGCAGCTCCGTCACCAATATGCTGACCCTGGCGGAGCTGGAGCTGAGCCACACCGAGGTCGAGGAAGTCGTCGAGCCCGAAATGAAGGAATACGGCCAGAGCGACGTCGCCCTGACCATGACCAACGAGTTCCTGCCCACCGATGATGGCTCCAACGTCACCAAGCTGATCCAG
>JAFQSI010000067.1 GCA_017409645.1 Oscillospiraceae bacterium
AGGGAACGGCACGGTGGCCGTTCCCTACATTCATTTTTAGAACAGACTCACCTGCGATGTGTCCGGCAGGTCGCCGAAGGCACCCGCGTCCTTGAGCATCTGGACGTGGGTTTTGGAGACTTTCGGGCAGGCGGCGGTGACCTCCTCGATGGAGATGAAGTGCTTGCCCTTTCTGCCCTCCATCAGGTCGATGGCGGCGTTTTCGCCCAGGCCGGAGATGGAGACGAAGGGGGGCAGGATCTTATCATCCTTGATGAGGAATTTCGTCGCGTGGCTCTCGTACAGGTCGATGGGGGCGAACTCGAAGCCCCGGAGGTAGAATTCGTAGACGACCTCCAAGGTGGTCAGCAGATCCTCGTCCTTGGCGGTGGCGTCCTGGTTGTTGTCGATGGCGTCGATGTTGGCCTTGGTGGCCTCCATGCCGGCGGTCATCAGGGCCGCGTCGAAGCCGCCCTTCTGGCTGCGGCGGTAAAAGTAGGCCGCATAGAAGGCCAGGGGCCTGTGGACCTTGAACCAGGCAATACGGAAGGCCATCATGCAGTAGGCCACGGCGTGTGCCTTGGGGAAGAGGTACTTGATCTTCTTGCAGGAGGTGATGTACCAGTCGGGCACACCCGCGGCCACCATCTCCTCCTCGGCTCCGGGGGGCAGTCCCCTGCCCTTTCGGACGGACTCCATGATCTTAAAGGCCCGCTTGTCCGGCATGCCGCAGGAGATCAGGTAGATCATGATGTCGTCACGGGCACCGATGGTCTGGTCCACAGTGGCGGTCTTGGAGTTGATGAGGTCCTTGGCGTTGCCCAGCCACACGTCGGTGCCGTGGGTATAGCCGCAGATCCGGACCAGGAAGTCGAACTTCTCCGGCATGGTGTCCAGCAGCACGCCCCGGGTGAAGCGGGTGTTGAACTCCGGCACGCCGACGGCACCCGTGGGGCCCAGGAGCTTGTCGTTTTCGTAGCCCAGGACCTTGGAGGAGGTGAAGATGGACATGGTATCCTTGTCGTCCAGGGGGATGAGCTTGGCGTCCACGCCGGTCATGTCCTCCATCATGCGGATCATGGTGGGGTCATCGTGGCCCAGCATGTCCAGCTTCAGGAGGTTCTCCTCCATGGAGTGGTATTCAAAATGGGTGGTGATCTGGTCGGATTTGGGGTCGTCCGCCGGATGCTGGACCGGGCAGAAGTCCCAGATCTCATTCTCCTGGGGGATGACCACCAGACCGCCGGGATGCTGGCCCGTGGTACGCCGGACGCCGACGCAGCCGCTGGCCAGGCGGTTCTCCTCGGCCTTGGACTGGGTGACGTTCCGCTCCTGGAGGTACTTCTTCACATAGCCGTAGGCGGTCTTTTCCGCAACGGTACCCACGGTACCCGCACGGAACACATGGGAAGATCCGAACATGGAGATACAGTACTGGTGGGCCCGGGCCTGATACTCGCCG
This sequence comes from Oscillospiraceae bacterium, assembly GCA_017409645.1. GTDB lineage: Bacteria > Bacillota > Clostridia > Oscillospirales > Oscillospiraceae > Faecousia. The sequence goes on from JAFQSI010000067.1 coordinate 1,442, forward strand.
GAGAAATTCAGGTCGATATCCGGCACCTTGTCGCCGCCGAAGCCCAGGAACGTCTCGAAGGGGATGTTGAAGCCGTCCTTCTCCAGCTGGGCCCCACATTTGGGGCACTTGGCGTCGGGCAGGTCCGCACCGCAGTTGCAGCCCTCGGGCACATCGAGGATCGTGTGCTTGCATTCGGGATTCGGGCAGCGGTAGTGGGGCGGGAAGGAGTTGACCTCCGTGATGCCCGACATGAACGCCACGATGGACGAGCCGACGGAGCCTCGGGAGCCGACCAGATAGCCATGCTCCAAAGAGTTCTGCACCAGCCGCTGGGCGGACATGTAGATGACGTCGTAATGACAGGAAATGATGTCGTGCAGCTCCACTTCAACGCGCTTGACGAAGCTCTCGGGCGGGTTGTCGCCGTAGAGCTTGTGGAATTTTCCGTAGACCAGCGCCTTCAGATCCTCCACAGAGTTCTCGATCTTCGGCGCGAACAGATTGTGGGGCACCGGACGGAGCGTCTCGCACTGGTCCGCGATGAAATTGGGATTGGTGACGACCACCTCGAAGGCCTTCTGGGCCCCCAGGTAGGCAAACTCCCGGAGCATCTCATCAGTGGTGCGGAAGTAGAGGGGATTGGGGGCGTCGGCGTCCTCGAAGCCCTTGGTGGCCAGCAGGATATGGCGGAAGATCTCGTCCTCCGGGTTCAGGAAGTGGACGTCGCCGGTGGCGCAGACGGGCTTGCCGAGCTTCTCGCCCAGCCGGACCACGGTCCGGTTGAATTCCCGCAGCTCTTCCTCGGTGCTGACCATCTCCTTGCGAAGCATGAACTTGTTGTTGTCCAGGGGCTGGATCTCCAGGAAATCGTAAAAATCCGCGATCCGGAGCAGCTCGTCCTCGCTCTTGTGGTTGATGATCGCCTGGAACAGCTCACCGGCCTCACAGGCAGAGCCGATGATCAGGCCCTCCCGGTACTTCAGAAGCTCGGATTTCGGAATTCTCGGCACCCGCTTGAAGTATTCCAGATTGGAAAGGGAGATCAGGTGATACAGATTCCGCAGGCCCTGCTGATTTTTTGCGTAGAGGATGATGTGCCGGGCCTGACGGTCCGTGACCTTGCCCCGGCTGCGCAGGGCGGGCATGGCGGCGTTGATCTTCTGGATGGAATCCACACCCAGCTCCCGCAGCTTCGGCATGAGACGGTCGAAGATCAGACCGCATGTCATACTATCGTCCGCCGCCCGGTGGTGGTTGAATTCCGGCAGGCTCAGAGCGTCCGCTACGATATTCAGCTTGAACTTGTTCAGGTGGCTCAGAAGGTTCTGGGACAAAATCAGGGTATCGACGGAGGTGGGCTCAAAGGGCAGGCTCAGCTTCCTCGCCGCCTCCCGGATGAAGCCCACATCGAAGTCGGCGTTGTGGGCGACCAGGGGCCGTCCGTCCACGAAGTCCAGGAATTTGGGCAGGACCTCGTCGATCGTCGGGGCCCCCACCAGCATGGCGTCGGTGATGCCCGTCAGGTCGATGATCTTCTTCTCCAGCTTCCGGCCCGGGTCCACAAAGGTCTGGAACCGGTCGATCTCCTTACCCTGCTTGAAGACAACGGCACCGATCTCGATGATGGTGTCCGTCAGGGAGCTTAGACCCGTCGTCTCCAGATCGAAGGCCACGAATTCATCGTCGAAGCTCCGCTCGGCATGACCGTGGACCACGATCCGGTCGTCCACATCGTTGACATAGTAGCCCTCCATGCCGTAGAGGATCTTGATATTCTGGTCAGTCCCGGCCACCTTGGCCTTGCCGGCGGCCTTCATGGAGTCCGGGAAGGACTGGGTCACGCCGTGGTCGGTGATGCCGATGGCCCGGTGGCCCCAGCCCGCGGCGGTCTTGACGGCGGTGCCGGTGGGGGTCAGGGCATCCATGTTGGACATGGTGGTATGCAGATGCAGCTCCACCCGCTTCAGTCCCTCGGCGGTGTCCTTCCGCTTCGGCATAGAGCCGGGCATCATGGCGTAGGGCCGCAGGATCGTCTCGTTGTCAAATTTGTTCACGTCCATCTTGCCCTGAATGCGAAGCACGGAGCCCACGGACACGTTGTCCAGGACGGGCTTGGCCTCGTTCGCCTCCATGAAGCGGCTGACCCGGACGGAGTTGGTGTTGTCGGTCATGTCGAAGTTGATGACCCAGGCATTGCGCTTTTTCAGCTCCTTATGCTCCACGGCAAAGACCCGGCCCTCGACGATGACGAAGCCCATGTCGAGACTCAGATCCTTCATGGGCACGGGGTTCCCCTTGAAGGGCTTGCCGTAGAAGGTGTCGCCCTGCTGCGCTGCCGGGCTGCCGCCGGAAGGGGCCTTCTTTTCGGCAAATTTCGGCTGGGGACCCTTGGCGATCAGCTCGGTGCGCATCTTCTCCATGGCGTCAAAGAGGGCCTGGCCCTGGAGGTCTGAACCCGCTTCCACGGTGATCTCCACGTCAGCGCCGCAGAGGTCCCTCAGGCTCCGCCGGACTGTGGGAACGGCCTCGAGGACCAACTGCTTTCCGTTGGCCCGGAGCCGGATGGTCAGATTCAGGCCCTCCCACTCCCAGGCGGCCCCCGCCAGGGTGCCCATGAGCATGGGATTCTCCCGGACGAAGAGCTGGGTCAGATCCGAAGGCTCCATCCGGTACAGACTCCCCGGCTGGAAGTGGGCCAGGACGGAAAGCTCCTTCAGACCGTAGGCCCCCTCGACCGCCCGGCAGATCTGGGCCAGAGCCTGCTCCGGGATGGGCCCCTCGCAGTCCAGCTCCAGCTCGATCCGCCGCTCGGCAGGGTCCAGCTCCGCGCAGCGGATCCGGGCCGCTTCCAGCATCGCCCGATGCTCCTCCTTCGGCTCGTAGAGGGCAAACATATTCAAAAAGAGTACATTGTCCTTCATAATCAGTTACCTTACCATAGAAACACTTGGCCCCCTCCCAGAGGGGGCTGTCAGCGTCAGCTGACTGGGGGAGTGCCCTTTCTTCTGAAGCACACTCCCTCCACCACTTCGTGGTCCCCCTCCCTCTGAGAGGGAGGCAAGAATGTATTTTTTACATTTTCTCGATCCTGGCAAGCAGGGCGGGCAGCAGCTCGTCATAGGGCAGCTTGTCGACCTGCTCTCCCTTTTCGAAGATCATGCCCCAGCCGTCGCCGCCGGCGATGCCGATG
>JAFQSI010000068.1 GCA_017409645.1 Oscillospiraceae bacterium
CGATCATGACCCGCTCGACGCCGGGCACGGCCTCGATGGCCTCGATCTGACCATAGCGCACATTGGCGGAGATCAGGTTGGCAGCCAGGGTCAGGTTCCAGACCACATCCAGCTTGCTGCCGGTGGCCTTCTCAATCCGGGAAACCAGACGGTCCTGTTCGGCCTTCAGGTCTGCCCGGTAGGTCATCGCGGCCTTATTGGCAGCAATGTCCAGGGAGCTGAAGCCCGAACGGATGGTGGAGGGCTTCTCCAGGATGATGGACACACGGACCTCATCGGTATCGATGTAGGGTTCCATGGGTGTGACCTCTCCGTCGATGCGCTGCAGCGGATCAACGGAAACGGCGCTGTTGTCCACCTGGGTGATGGTCACGCCGGACTGAGCCGGTGCGGCCGTGACAGGCACTGCAAGGCCGGTCAGCAGCGAGATCACCAGAAGCACAGACAGCACTCTTGTGGATAGTCGCGTTTTCATGTTTCATACCTCCTGTTTTTCTTTGCCGCGGGAGCGGCACGGAGTAATCGCCGAGGGTGCAAATAAATACATCTGTCCGCGGGACTGCTGTATTTTTTGCAGAACCTTCTGACTTGATACGCATTATAGCAAACCAGTCAGAATGTGTCAATAAATACTGTGTATTTTGGAACACAAAAAGCACCCCGAAAAACTTCGGGGTGCTGATCAGTTGGAAAAGACGGTGTCCTCCACCAGCTCCAGGAAATTGTGCAGGGCTTCCCGGTCGGTCTGGTAGTAGACCCGGAGCCGGTCCTTGTCCTCCCGGAGGAAGCCGTAGCCGTGCATCTGGCTCAGGATCCGGGACATGTGGCCCGAGTCCATGCCCAGCTCCTCGGCCAGCTCCAGACCGTAGGAGGGCTCCCTGCTCAGGCGGCGCAGGATCTCCAGGCGCTTTTTGTCACCGATGCATTTGAGCATATTGCCCACTGTCTCGATGTCCCCTCCCCTGCTGCGCGGCAGACCGTTGGCCGGGATGGCGCTGCCGATGTAGAGGATGTTGTATTCCAGCGCCAGGGGGGAATGGGCCGCAATGGCGGTGAGCAGGTCGCTGTCCATCAGCAGCACCGCCACGCGGGTGTGGGCGCCGAGCTTTTCCAGAAAGGGCTCGCTGGCGAAGGTCGCCACAAAGGCTTCGAGTCCCGTCCGGCGGAAGTGGGCGTCCCAGTATTCCTCCGTCTCCCGAAACAGCGCTGTCTCCCGTTTCAGGATCTCCTCCAATGCTGCGGCCCAGGGCTCGATCAGCTCCACAAGCTCTGCCATGCTCCGCCGGAAATCCCGGAAACATTCATACATCTTCATTTGGAATTCCCCGGGGAAGCGCATGGCCTTGATCTGCATGAACAGGTCGCCGGGGCAGCCGGGGTCGTTGGTGAAGGCGAAGACCATATTCTCGCCGTTTCGGGAGGTGAGCCAGTAGCCCCGCCGCTGCAGATCCTCCCAGATGCCGCAGATCTCCGCGGCGTTGCGGTGCAGCTCCGTCTCCCGGAGGGTGCAGAAGGGATGGGTCATCAGCTGGGCCAGACAGACTCCCTCGGAATTCTCCCCTGCGCAGGCAAAATAGTGCCGGATCCGCGGGGCCTGGGGGTCCAGTCCCGCGCAGACCTCCTCCATCGCAGCCTGCAGGCGGGCCATTTTCCGGCACCGGGCCAGATAGTCCGGGTTGCTCATGAAGAACCGCTGACGACTGATCGTCTCCTGAAAGGAAATGCCGTTGACATATTTGTGCAGCATCGCCACCGTTTCCATCAGCAGGAACGGCCCATGCAGGATCTCATAGCTCATGATGACACTCTCCGTTTCGGTCAGTTACCCTAAACTTTAGCGGAATGTGCAGGGATTGTCAAGTACCGCTTTTCCGCCGCAGCGGGAACGGAGGTCACTGCATTTTCTCAGATCTCCAATTGTCGTTGGTTTCCGTGCTGGAGGCCGTGGCCCGGGTCAGCTGATGAAGGATCTCGCTGTAGTAGCGCTTGGGCACGCTGCCCAGGGACAGGATATGCTCCTCCGGGACCTCGTCATAGACGTAGCTGCCCCGGTTGACGGTGCCGGTGTAGAAGACCGCGTCGAAGACCGTCACGTTTTCCCCGTCGTCGTAGCCCACGGCGGAGCCGGAGAACCGCAGCTCCACGCCGATGCCCAGGCTCTTGTCCTCCCGGTAGAAGGTGTAGAACACGCCGCCGTCCTGGACGCTGCCCCGGTACCAGCCCTGCTGCAGCAATTTGCCGGACAGGGACAGGCCGTTGAGCATTTTTCCGCCGAAGTCCTCCAGCCGCTTCTGTTCTTCCTTCTCCAGGTCCAGGGCGTAGGTGGGCCGGGAGAGCTGGTCGATGGACTGGACGATCTCGTAGTCCTCCAGCTGCTGCTTCCAGCCGTCCAGGGCATCGGCATCCAGCTCCATGGGATGGACCAGACCGATCAGGACCTGCCCGGGCAGCTCGTACTCGTCCTCGTCAACGGTGTTGAAGGTGCCGTCCTCCATGTAGCGGAAGGTATCCGCCAGACGGCCGTCCTCATACACGCCCCAGACAAGGCTCATGGCGAACTGGTGCATGATGGGATTCTCCACGAACAGCGCCTTCCAGCGGTCCGTATCCCAGCACCGCAGGACACTGAGCGCCGCTTCCAGTCTCGCCCGCTGGGCGGTGACGGTGGTCTTGATCTGCTTTTTCATGGTCTTGAAGGCTTCGTAGGCGTCATTTGCCATGGGATCGTCGGTCTTGCCGGGGGCCGGAAGATTCTTGACGGTCTTGCCCTGGTCGTTGGTGATCTGCAGCTCCAATGTGGGCAGCAGCCGGACGGTGAAGGAGCGCTTGCCATAGTCGAAGACCCGGGTCCCGTCCTTGCCGAAGCCCAGGTCCGGGACGATCCGATCTGCCAGCTCCTCGGCGGTGATGCCAAGCTCCTGAGCCGCATTTTCCAGGGCCAGAGCCGCCGCCTGCTTGACCTGGCGGAATTTGAACTTCCGGGAGATGGCGTCGACGATGACGATGGC
>JAFQSI010000069.1 GCA_017409645.1 Oscillospiraceae bacterium
CATCCAGATGCAGGTCAAGGCCCTGGTCACCGAGATCCTTGCCGAGTACGACATCGGCCTGACCCTGGTGGACATCAAGATCCAGGACTCCGAGCCCCCCACCCAGGATGTTGTCGAGGCCTTCAAGGCCGTGGAAACGGCCAAGCAGCAGGCTGAGACGGTGGTCAACGACGCCAAGGCCTACCAGAACGCCAAGCTCCCCGACGCCCAGGCCCAGGCCGACAAGCTGATCCAGAACGCGGAGTACCTGAAGCAGAAGCGCATCAACGAGGCCACCGAGCAGGTCGCCATGTTCAACGCCATGTACGCCGAGTACGCCCGCAATCCCCAGATCACCCGCTCCCGTATGTACTACGAGGCCATCCAGGAAATCCTGCCCGGTGTGAAGGTCTACATCGACACCACCGGCGGCGGGAACATCGACATGATGCTGCCCCTGGAGAGCTTCATCCCCGATACCAATGGAGGTAACTGACCATGAAAAAAACCGGTATCATCCTGATCCTGTGCCTGCTTCTGCTGGTGGTGGCGCTGAACAGCTTCTACACCGTGGAGGAGAACCAGTTCGCCTGCATCGTCCGCTTCTCCGAGATCATCGGCACCACGGACACCGCCGGCCTGCACTTCAAGCTGCCCTTTGTGGACAACATCAGCTATTTTTCCAAGGCCACCCAGTTCTATGACATCCCCCCCAGCGAGGTCCTGACCTCCGACAAGCAGAACATGACCGCCGACTGCTACGTCCTGTGGCGGATCGAGGATCCCAAGAAGTTCTACCAGACCCTGGGCTCCACCGGCGCCGCCGAGCAGCGTCTGAACGCCACCACCTACAACGAGCTGAAGACCGTCATGGGCACCCTGGCCCAGGCGGACATCATCAACATGGCCGACGGCGCCGAGCGCAACGACATCTACGAGGGCATCAACGCCAAGGTCGACGCCCAGGCCAGGACCTACGGCATCACCGTGGAGGATGTGAAGATCAAGCGCTTCGACCTGCCCCAGTCCAACGAGAATGCGGTCTACTCCCGCATGATCTCCGAGCGCAACCAGATGGCGGAGAAGTACACCGCCGACGGCAACTACGACGCCTCCATCATCCGAAACGATGTGGACAAGCAGGTCAACATCATCATCAGCAACGCCCAGGCGGAGGCCGCCAAGCTGGTGGCCGAGGGCGAGGCCGAATACATGCGCATGCTGGCCGAGGCCTACGACACCGCCGACAAGAAGGATTTCTACGAGTTCACCATCGCCCTGGACGCCCTGAAGCAGTCCCTGACCGGCGACGAGAAGACCATCATCCTGGACGCCGACTCCGCCCTGGCCCAGATCCTGACCGGCAATTAATTACAAATTGGGCACCCGGTAGGGCGGGGTCATGACCCCGCCGACCAGGTAGGATGACCACCCCAATCCCAACAGAAGCACCGACTTCCAATTACATATGTCATTGCGAGGAGCCGTAGGCGACGTGGCAATGACAGAGGAAACCGTCAGATCACCCAGAAAAGAGAGGTCCCCCATGAAAACTGATCATCTGTCCGAAATACGTGCCCGGCTTTGGGATTCCCTGGAGATGGCCCATGTCCGTGTCCAACTGATCGTGCTGGCGGCCGCCTATGCCGTGTTCATGCTGATCTTCCGGTTCCGCTCTGTGCCGGTGCCGGAGATCCGGACGCTGATGCTGAGCATCGTCAGCATTCTGTTCCTGCCCATCCTGTTCTTCTGGCTGTGGCGGGTGTGGCGCATCTACCGGAGCCCGGAGGAATACGTCTTCTGCCGGACGGAGCTGGGCCAGCCCCATCATTTTCCGATGCTGCGGGGGATGTTCACCTTCATGGGCGTGGTGGAGGCCGACGGCAGCCGCTTCGCTGTGGAGACACACGCCATCTTCGCCGACCGGGGCATCGTCCAGCCCCTGATGGAGGACTACATCGGCAGGACCGTCACCATCGCCTGGAACCGGAAGACCGAGATGGTGGTGGTGATCGGCTAGAGCCCGCGACAAATATCGACAGAAAAAACAAAAGGACTGCCCGGGGGGATGGGCAGTCCTTTTATCCGGTTCCGGCGAGGGGGGCCGGAGCCGATCGGAAGAGGCAATCATGATCATGTAAGATCAGATCTGACGCTACACATTATAGCAAAGCTCCGCCGATTCGGCAATCTTTCGAAAGTAAAAATAATGAATCGTTTCCAACGGCAGAGAATGGACAAAAAACCGAGAAAATGGAATAAAATGGGACGCTTTTTCCAAGCGTCCCATGATGGATTACTGGTTGTCCCGGTACTTTTTCGGAGAGAGTCCGAATCGTTTTTGGAAAATCCTGTGAAAATAGCTGACGTTTTCGTAGCCCACGGACAGGGCGATGTCGGAGATTCTCTGGCGGGTATGCTCCAGCAGCCAGGCCGCCTGACGCAGCCGCCGCTCCTGCAAAAGCTCTGTGTAGGTCCGGCCCGTGCGGCGCTTGATCTCCCGGCTGAGCCAGGCCACATCGCAGTGGAGCATGGCGGCTGCATCCGTCAGGCTCCCTCCGGCGTAGTTCGTCTCCAGGTAGCGCAGCACGCCCAGGATGGCCTGCTGCTCCCGGATGCCCATGGTCATCCGGTCGCTCTCCTCCAGCAGCTGGACGAAGAGCAGTCCCACGGTGTACAGGGGGATGGCCCGGCGGCTGTCCGGATGCTCCAGCAGATGCAGCAGCAGATTTTCCATCAGATTCTGGACGGGCTTCACATCTGCCACATGGAAATGCAGATAGCCGTAGGGCGTCTCCTGGCCCAGACACCGGAGGATGAATTCCCGCAGGGGCGTCTCCTCGGCGCCCAGGAAGGCCAGGATGTCTCCGAACAGCTCCGGCTTGATGAAGAAGCTGACGGCCAGGGCGTCGCCGGTCAGGGGCAGCAGCTCCTGGGGGGTGTTCTGGCCCAGCAGCAGCAGCTCGCCCTCGGTCAGCTCCACATCGGTGGTACCGATCCGGTGCCGGGAGCTGCCCCGGACCATGTACAGCAGCTCCGCATAGTCCCGGCTGCGGACCGGGGTGCCGCTTTTGGGGTGGCGGTACAGGGCCATGCGCCGTCCCACATGCCACCGGGGCTCCCCGCCCTCGCTCAGGGTCCGGCTCAGCAGCTCTCTCACTTGCCGGAGACGGCCACGCCGGTGAACAGCACCTCGGGTGCGCCGTAGTCGCTGCCCACGCCGAACTTCAGCTCGGAGGAGACGGCCGTCACCTTGTTCAGCAGCTGGTAGAAGTTGTCGGCCACGGTGAAATTCTTGATGGGGGCGGCCTTTTTGCCGTCCCTGACCAGATAGCCGTCGGCCTGGAGGGAGAAGTCGCCGGACTGGACATTGGCGCCGGCGTGGAGGCCCTGGAGGCTGGTCAGGTACAGACCGTCGCCCAGCTTTTCCAGCAGCTCATCGTTGGACAGCCCGCCAGGGGCGATATACAGGCCCTTGGGCTCGATGCCGGTGGCGGAGCTGGCGTTGCCGGTGGTCTGTCTGCCCAGCAGACTGGCGTACATCCGGTTGTACAGCAGGGTGTTCAGGCGGCCCTTTTCGATGACGTTTTTGGCATAGACTGCCACGCCCTCGCCGTCGAAGGGGCAGTGGCCGAACTTTTCGGGATGGAAGGGATCATCCACCAGGGTCAGCGCTTCGCTGGCCACCAGCTCGCCCTCCCGGCCGGAGAGCAGGGTGGTCTTCAGGTAGGCACTCCGGGCGGAGAAGACGGTGGCGTAAGTCTCCATCAGGCTGCACACGGTGGCGGAGTCCATGATGATGTTGTACTTTCCGGAGGGCACCGTATCCGCGCCCAGCTTGCCCAGGGCGCCGGAGACGGCCTTGTCCACGGTATACTCCGTGGTCTTCCGGCTGACATCGGTCAGGCAGAATTCGTCGGCGGCCTCTTCGCCGTCGCGGACGGCGGCCATCAGGCCCTGGTAGACAAGGCCCGTCTCATAGTGCAGCTGCAGTCCCGCGGAATTCATCACATCCTGGACGATGTTCATGCCGGAGACGAAGCTCTGGGTGCCGTCGATGACTCTGGGATCGGCGGCGTAGGCCAGCTCCTGCAGCTTCAATGCCCGCTCCTTCAGCTCATCGGCACCGGGCAGGGTGATGGCGGTGTCCCGGCTGGTTTCGTAGCGGTCGCTGCCGGGGAACAGGCCCACCTGGTCCGCCTCGTCCAGGACGAGGGCGTTGCCGCAGGCCGTCTCCACGATCTCGGCGGCGGCCTCGGGGGTCACCAGCTCGCTGGATGCGTAGCCGGACTTGCCGCCCACCACGCAGCGGACCGTCATGGAGCCCGAGCGGGAGTAGCTGACGGCGGTGATCTCCTTCTTCAGGGCCTCCACGCCGGTGTCCTCCTTGGCGGTGATGGTCAGCTCATATTCCTGCGCGCCGAACTGCTTCGCAGCTTCAGCGACGGCGTTTTTGATGATATCCATGTTCATAGCATTACCTCCTTCACTTAAGCCTGGCCGCCCACGGTGATGGAGCTGACCCGGATCATGGGCTGGCCCACATCGGCGGGGATCATGCCGGAGGACGCGCCGCAGTTGCCCTGGGCAGTCTGAAGGTCCTGACCGACCATGTCGATCTTCCGGATGACGTCGCCGCCGTTGCCGATGAGGGCTGCGCCACGGACGGGCTCGCAGATCTTGCCGTTTCTGACCCGGTAGGCCTCTCTGGCGGCGAAGTTGAAGTCGCCGGTGAAGGGGTTGACGGAGCCGCCGCCCATGGAAGCGCAGAAGATGCCGTCGTCGATGGAGGCGATGATCTCCTCGTTGGTGTCGGGGCCGCTCTCGATGAAGGTGTTGCTCATCCGGGAGGTGGTCTCGAAGGCGTAGCTCTGGCGGCGGGCAGAGGCGGTGTGGGGCAGGCCCATGCGCCGCTCGCCCAGCCGGTCGACCAGGTAGGATTTGAGGATGCCGTTTTCGATCAGGACCCGGCGGCGGTTGGGGTTGCCCTCGTCGTCGATGTTGCAGGAGCCCCAGCCGTTTGCGATGGTGCCGTCGTCCACGGCGGTGACCTTGGAGCCGGCCACGGGCTGGCCCAGTTTGCCGCACATCTGGCTCATGCCGATGGCCACACAGGAGGCCTCCAGGGAGTGGCCGCAGGCCTCGTGGAAGATGACGCCGCCGAAGCCGGAGGCGATGGCCACGGTCATCTGACCGCTGGGACAGGGAACGGCCTTCAGGTTCACCAGAGCCTGGCGGGCGGCCTCAGCGCCGATCGCCTTGGGGGCATGGCGGGCGATGTCGAAGAATTCCAGACCCATCTGGCTGCCGGGAGAGGCGATGCCCTGCTCGTTGCGGCTGCCGTCGGAGCCGATGGCGGTGAGCATCATCCGGGTGCGGATCTGGCGGTCGGAGGTGTACAGGCCCTCGGAATTGGCCACGGTGAAGCTCTTGTCGGAGGTCAGCAGGGTGCCGTTGACCTGGATGATCTCGTCGCCTGCGGCCCAGGCGGCGTCGGCGGCCTCCCGGATCAGACCACAGCGGACCCCGGCGCTGACGTCGAAGGGATTGATGGCGATGGGATGGATGTTGGGATTGATCCGCTCCACCAGGGAGAAGTCGGCGATCCGGTCCACGGGATTTCCCACGGCCTGGGCCACCCGCCGGGCACATTCGCGCAGGCCGGAGGGGGTCAGATCGGTGGTGGAGGCGAAATAGGTCCGGGTGCCCAGGAAGCCCCGGATGCCCACGCCGCTGATGATCTTGTTGGCAACTGTCTCGATTTTTCTGTCCGCGTAGCCGATGCGGTTATCCTTGGTATACTCCGCGTAGACCTCGGCAAAGTCCGCGCCGCCGTGCAGCACGATAGCGATCAGCTCGGACATGGTCTTTTTGTCAAGCATAATGTCAGTCCTTTCGGGCTTTGAGGATTCGAACGAAAAGGGTTCGGCAAAGCTTTCTGGTGTTCATGATAGCATAGTTTGGACGAGGTGTCAAAGAAATCAAATTTCGTAACGGTAATGCGGTCATTGCGAGGAGGCCGCAGGCCGACGTGGCAATCCGTTCTCCTCCGGCCCCGACTGGGGCCGGGCGATGCTGCGCATCGCAGGGAATACGGATTGCCACGGGCCTGCGGCCCTCGCAATGACAGTTCTGATCTGTTGACAGACTGAAGGCCCGCCGCTTACGCGGCGGGCCTGGTCGATCCAATTATTCCTCCCACAGGTTTTCGGGGTAGAGCCCCTTCTCCCGCAGGTCCTTCAGAGCATCCATGACGCCGGGCTTGTCGGCCTTGTAGGTGACGCCGTACCATCTGTCGTTGGAGCGCAGGACCTTGACCCGGGCCTTGTGGCGGCTCAGCAGGCTGCTGACCACCGCGGGCAGGTAGTATTCGCCCTTCAGGGGATTCTCGGCGATGGCTTTATCCAGGAAGGCGGGGAAGCCTGCCCAGGCCTCCTCCAGATAGCTCTTCTGGAAGCCCCACAGGTTCATGGACACGATGTCGTCCTCGCACAGGTCGTTCCAGCTCTCGCCGTCCTCGGTATACTGGGGGCAGCGGTCGCCCTTGCGGATCTTGGTCCGCTCGATGACGGAGTGCAGGTAGCCGGATGCCGTCTCGGTGCAGACGCCCCGGGCCACGGTGCCGTTCTCGGTGACGGTGTTCTTCAGCAGGTAGCCCACCATGGCGTACTCGTACATGCCGGGGGTGTCGGG
>JAFQSI010000070.1 GCA_017409645.1 Oscillospiraceae bacterium
CTCCTTTTCTTTGTTGTAGGGGTACATTCATTGTAAAGGATTTTTGTCTCTATGCTCAACTTTTATTTATGACAATGGGGCCAGGCTCATCGCCTGACCCCAACATTTATTATAGAACCCCTTTTCTGCGCCCTGTAGGGTGGGGTCATGACCCCACCGACCAAGTTGGTCGACTGCCCAGGCGGTTGGATGGGACCAAATACCAAATGTTTGGTGCATCCACCACTGTATCCTGGTGGTCATCCAGCCCGGTCGGGAGGGTCATGACCCTCCCCTACAGACATATCTCCAAAATCTTGACAGTTTTCCCTTTACCCTCCGGGAAAAACGTGGTAGAATGGATGGGCAATTTCTCAAACCAACGGAGGTTTTTCCATATGAAATTAAAATACAAGGAGAGCCGTGCCCGGTCCCTCTGGCTGGCCTTTGGGCTCCCGGTGGGGCTGATGCTGATCGTGATGCTCATCGCCGGGTCTGAGCCCTTCGGCAATGAGCTGAGCATGCTCTATTCCGATATGTACCACCAGTATTTCCCCTTCTGGGTGGAGTTCGGACGGGCCCTGCGCAGCGGCGGCGGTCTGCTGTGGAACTGGTCCGCGGGTCTGGGCATGGACTATCTGTCCCTGATCAGCTACTACCTGGCGTCCCCCCTGAATCTGATCTCCGCCATCGTGCCGGAGAGTCTGGCCCTGGAGGTCTACTCCCTGCTGATGCCCGTGAAGCTGGGTCTGGCGGGTCTGTTCTTCGCCCTCTTCCTGAACAGGATCTTTCAGAAGGACGACATCTCCATCGGCCTGTTCGGCGCTTTTTACGGTCTGTGCGGCTGGGCGCTGGCCTACCAGTGGAACGTGATGTGGCTGGACACCTTCGCCCTGCTGCCGCTGACGGTGCTGGGCATGGTGTATCTGCTGCGGGATAAAAAGCCCCTGCTGTACACCTTCACCCTGTTCCTGTCCATCTTCTCCAACTACTACATCGGCTTTTTCACCTGTATCTTCATCCTGCTGCTGTTCTTCGTCTATGAGATCAGCCGCTGGCGGGGCTTCAAGCGGCTTCTGGCTGACTTCGTCCGGATCGGCTGGTTCACGCTTCTTGCCATCGGCATGACCTGTATCCTGACTCTGCCGGCTCTGAACGGTCTGCAAAGCACCCAGTCCAGCGTCAACACCTTCCCCGAGGGCTTCCGGCTCAACATCGCCGCGGAGAACACCTGGGAGGGGCTGTATGACGCCATGCGTCAGGTAGCCGGCAACACCCTGGGCGGCATCCCCCACAGCTGGAAGGAGGGTCTGCCCAACCTCTACTGCGGCGTGGGCAGCATCCTTTTCGCCGTCCTCTTCCTGATCTGCAAGGACGTCAAATGGCGGGACAAGTTTTTTGCCCTGGCCCTGCTGCTGTTTTTTATGCTTTCCTTCATCGTCCGGCAGCTGGACTACATCTGGCACGGCTTCCACTTCACCAACATGATCCCCTACCGGTTCAGCTTCCTGTTCAGCTTTGTGGTGCTGTTCATGGCCTACAGGGCCTGGACGCTCCGGGAGAGCTTCCGGCTGTGGCAGCTCATCCTGGCCGGTGCTGCGGCCATCGGCCTGATGTGGGCCTCTGAGAGCCGTCAGGAGACGATCTTCCTGGCCTTCAATTCCGGCTTCATCCTGGTTTATCTGGCCTGTCTGAGCTATTTCCTGCCCGGCAGGGCCCCCTCTGCCGACACCGAGGAGGAGACGGAAGCCGCCCTGGCCGAATACAGCCAGGAGCTGCAGGAGCGGCGTGTCTTCGCCTCCCGGTGCCTGTGTGCGATCTTCTGTCTGGAGCTGTGCATGAACGTGCTGTGCTTCGGCCTGAATTTCTCCTTCACCTTCAACAACAATTACCCCAAGGGCACCGCTGACACCGCCGCCGTTCTGGCCTTTCTGGAGGAGCGGGAGAAGGATACCCTCTTCTACCGCACGGAGACGACCCACTCCCAGACCCTCAACGACGGCGCCCTGAACGGCTATAACGGCGTCTCCACCTTCACCAGCTCCGCCAATGTGAAGGTCACGGAGTTCATGAGAGCCCTGGGCTACGGCGCGAAGAACACCTACAACCGCTACTGCTTCGAGGAGAGCAGCCCCGTGGCGAACCTGTTCCTGGGGCTCAAATACATGGTCGAGCGGGACGGCGAGGTGGAGCCGAACCGGTATTTCGACACGGTTTTCTCCTCCGGCAGCGTCTATCTGCTGGAGAACAACGCCTATCTGCCCCTGGGCTTCCTGGCAGATCCCGCCCTGGGGGACCTGTCGCTGGTGGGTGCGGATCATTTTGAGATCCAGAACGCCCTGTTCAGCAGCGCCACAGGACTCTACAGCGACGTCTGGACCCAGCTGAGCCCCGAGATCACCGGCGAAAAGCTCACCATCACCTCCACCAACGGCCCCCACGTCCGCTATACAGGCGGGACCTCCGGCTCCAGTGTGGTCTATGTCTTCCCCGCCGACCGGGAGGGCCTGATGTGTCTGGACTTCGACGTCACGGACCGCAACAGCTACTCCGTCTATCTCAACGGCGAAAAGCTCTACTCTGAGTCCCTGTCCCTGACCCAGATGATCGCCGCCTGCGACGTGCAGCCCGGCGACAAGGTGGAGGTCCGGCTGACCGTGAAGGACGGCGAGGACGGCCGTATGACGGTCCGGGGCGCCATCGTGGACGATCTGCTGTTCCGAAAGGGCGTCGCGAAGCTGAACAAAAGCACCCTGGAGCTGACTGAGTTCGACACCACCTCCATCCGCGGCACCATCGACTGCGGCCGCGACGGTCTGCTCTACACCTCCATCCCCTATGACGGCAGCTGGCACGCGTATGTGGACGGCGAAGAAGCCCAGATCACCCTGGTGGGCGATGTGATGGTATCGGTCCCCCTGACCGCGGGCAGCCATACCGTGGAATTCGTCTACGAAAACCAGTCCTTCTCCATCGGCTGGAAGATCAGCGCCATCTGCCTGCTGCTCCTGGGCATCACCGCCCCCATCTATTACGCCAAACGCAAAAAAGGCCGCTTCGAGCGGTAAATCAAGCGCCCGGAACGATTTTGTTCCGGGCGCTGTAACATTTCCGCAAAAACCGTGTCTTTTAGGGTGAAAGGAGGAATGACCATGACGGATGAAGAGATCATCGCGCTGTATTTCGCCCGGAGCGAGGAGGCCATCGCCGCCACCCAGCGCAAATACGACGGCTACTGCCGGAGCCTGATCGGGCAGCTGCTGTCGAATCCGCGGGATGTGGAGGAGACGGTCAGCGACCTGTGGCTGAAGGCCTGGATATCCATCCCGCCCAACCGGCCTGAGCGTCTGGGGCTGTATCTGGCCCGGATCGGGCGGAACCTGGCCTGCAACCGGCTCCGGGAGAATTCCGCCGCCCGGCGGGGCGATGGAGCTGACGCCCTCCTCGACGAACTGAGCGAGGTCCTGGGCGGCGTCAGCACCGAGGAGATGGTAGACGCAAAGGAGCTGCAGCGGGCCGTGAACGGCTTCCTGCGGCGTCTCCCGGAGCGGGAGTGCAGCATCTTCGTGCGCCGGTGCTTCTGGGCCGAATCCGCCGCCGAGATCGCCCGGCGGTACCGGATGCGGGAAAATACCGTCACCGTCACACTGCACCGGACCCGGAAAAAGCTCCGGGAATACTTAATCAAGGAGGGTTATCTATGAACGAATACGACCTGTTTGACGCCTTCGGCGGCGTCGACGACGCGCTGCTGGAGCGGTCCGAACGAAGACCCGTCCGCAAGCTGCCCC
>JAFQSI010000071.1 GCA_017409645.1 Oscillospiraceae bacterium
CTTCTCCTGGGACTCCCGCCAGGCGTCGGTGTGGCCCCAGCGGGCCTTGGCTTCTTCGGTGTAGCGGTCGAGCTTTTTGGAATCATATGCTTTGAAATCCATATGCATCACTCCTGTTTTTTGGATTTGACGGGCGTGTTCAATGAGTCGGTCCAGCTTCTCCCGCCGAAGCTCAAGGAGCCGGATCTGGTCGGAAAGTGCCGCGATGGGGTCGAATGCGGGGCTGTCCAAAAGGGTCCGGATCTCCTTCAGGGGAAATTCCAGCTCCCGCAGCAGCAGAATGGTCTGCAGTTTTGCCAGTGCGGCGTCATCATAGAGCCGGTAGCCCGCTTCCGTGACACTGGCGGGCTTCAGCAGGCCGATGGCGTCATAGTGGTGGAGCGTGCGCACACTCACACCGGTCAGGCGGCTGACCTCTTTGACTGTTTTCATGGTGATCCCTCCCGTCTGAGGATAGTATAAACTATGACGTAAGGGGAGTGTCAAGGGGAAATTTGCTTGAATTTGAAAAAGGGTTGACAACCGGCCGGAAAAGGCATATACTGAAAAGCGACAAGGGGAGTCCGGATCGACGGGCTGAGAGGCGGGTATTCCCGCGACCCAATAACCTGATCTGGATCATGCCAGCGTAGGGAGCATAGAAGGTGCATTGTCGGGCCGCGGAATACGCGCAAAACAACATGTACTGTCCATTGCCTTCGCTGGGTACTTCCGGCGAAGGCAATTTTATTTTGGAGGTATTTTTATGAAAGCAAGCATCGCCATCCAAGTCCTTCCCGTGGCACCCACCCAGGACGAGCTTCTCCGGATTGTGGACGAGGTCATCGCCTACATCAAAAGCACGGGCCTGCACTGCCACGTGGGACCCTTCGAGACGACCATCGAGGGCGACGACTACGACCAGCTGATGGACATCGTCCGGGAGTGCCAGCATGTGGCTGTCCGGGCCGGTGCCGAGAAGGTCAGCGCCTATGTCAAGATCGTCTACCGCCCCGAGGGGGAGATCCTGACCATCGACCAGAAGGTCACCAAGCATGCGCAGACGTAATATACCGGCGTTTATCGCCGTGGCGGCCCTGCTGATCCTCTGGCAGGGAGTGTCCATGCTGGGACTGGTGCCCGCGTTCATGCTGCCCTCGCCGGTGGAGGTGGTCCGGGCCTTTGTCAAAGAGCTGCCCCTGCTGTGGGAGAATTCGCTCATCACCTTACAGGAGGCCTTCATCGGCCTGGTGATGGGCGTGGCTTTCGGATTTCTGGTGGCGGTGCTGATGGACGCCTTCGAGGTGCTGTACCGGGCCTTTTACCCTCTGCTCATCATCACCCAGACGGTGCCCACCGTGGCCATCGCGCCGCTGCTGGTGCTGTGGTTTGGCTATGAGATGACCCCGAAGATCATTCTGATCGTCATCTCCACCTTTTTCCCCGTCACCGTGGGACTGCTCGACGGCTTCCGCAGTGCGGACAGGGACGCCATCGGCCTGCTGCGGTCCATGGGCGCGACCCGGGTGCAGATCTTCCGCCATATCAAATTTCCCTCGGCGCTGCCCCAGCTCTTCTCCGGACTGCGGATCGCCGCGGCCTACAGCGTCGTCGGCGCGGTCATCAGCGAGTGGCTGGGCGGCTTTGGCGGCCTGGGCGTGTACATGACCCGGGTGAAGAAGGCCTTCGCCTTTGATAAGATGTTCGCCGTCATCTTCCTGATCTCCGGCATCTCCCTGGGGCTGATGAGCCTGGTGGAGTACGCCGAGAAAAAATGCATGCCCTACCGGCATCTGGACAAGAAAGAATAACTGCCGCCCTGCCTTCCGCACTGGGACAATGCTGTTAACTTAAGCAATCCAATCAACAGGATGGACCGCCCACCACCTCTGTCATTGCGAGGGCGAAGCCCGTGGCAATCCGCGTCCCCTGCGATGCGGAGCATCGCCCGCTCCCGGAGGGAGCGGAAAAGAACGGATTGCCACGTCGGCCTATGGCCTCCTCGCAATGACAGCAGCAGCCGGAACCTGGTTCTATCAAGCCGACTGTTCTCAGATGACAGCATCGTACACGGGGGGCTACGGAATCATATTTGCTCGATAGGAGGTACCCTTATGAAAAAACTGATCGCCATGGTTCTGGCGCTGATGATGCTTCTGTCCCTGACCGCCTGCGGCGGGGAGCAGGAAGCCGACAAGATCACCATCGTTCTGGACTGGACGCCCAACACCAACCACACCGGCATCTATGTGGCCCTGGCAAACGGCTACTTTGAGGAAGCGGGTCTGAACGTGGAGGTCGTGCAGCCGCCCGAGGACGGCGCCGTGGCCCTGGTGGCCTCGGGCCGTGCCCAGTTCGGCGTGTCCTTCCAGGACTACCTGGCTCCCGCCTATGTGGGTGAGGACAAAATGCCTGTCACCGCCGTGGCCGCCGTCATCCAGCACAACACCTCCGGCATCGTCTCCCGGGCCGGGGAGGGCATGGACCGCCCCGCCGGTCTGGAGGGCAAAAAGTACGCCACCTGGGACCTGGATGTGGAGAAGGCCACCATCCGGGACGTGATGACCGCCGACGGCGGCGACTTCGACAAGGTGGAGCTGATCCCCTCCACCGTCACCGACGAAGTCTCCGCCCTCCAGTCCGGCTCCGTGGACGCCATCTGGATCTTCTACGGCTGGGCCGGCGTGGCCTGCGAGGTGGCCGGTCTTGAGATCGACTACTTCGACTTTGCAGACATCGATCCCGTCTTCGACTATTACTCTCCCGTCATCATCGGCAACGACGCCTGGCTGGCGGAGAATCCCGAGGAGGCGAAGGCCTTCGTCGCGGCCCTGAGCAAGGGCTACAGCTACTGCGTGGAGCATCCCCACGAGGCGGCGGACATCCTGATGGAGGCCGCGCCCGAGCTGAAGTCCAACCCGGAGCTGGTCTACGCCAGCCAGGAATATCTGGCCGATGAATACATCGCCGACGCAGAGCGCTGGGGTGAATTTGACGGCGGCCGCTGGGCGGCCTTCTTCAACTGGCTGAACGAGAATGAGCTGATGGAGGGCCAGCTGGACCCCAATTTCGGCTTCACCAACGAGTATCTGCCCTGAGAATATGGAAAAGCTGGAAGTAAAGAATGTCAGCGTGTCCTTTGACGGGAAGCAGATCCTGGAGGACATCTCCATCGAGCTGAATCGGGGCGAGCTGGTTTGCCTGCTGGGCGTCAGCGGCGGCGGCAAGACCACGCTGTTCAATGTGATCTCGGGTCTGCTGAAGCCTGATGCCGGTCAGGTCCTGCTGGACGGCCGGGATATCACGGGCAAGCCCGGCACCATCAGCTATATGCTGCAGAAGGACCTGCTGCTGCCCTACCGGACCATCGAGGACAATGTGGCGCTGCCCCTGCTGCTGAAGGGCGTGAAGAAGCGGGAGGCCAGGGCCCAGGTCGGCCCCATGTTTGCTCAGTTCGGGCTGGAGGGGGCCCAGAAGAAATACCCCGCCCAGCTCTCCGGCGGCATGCGCCAGCGGGCGGCGCTCCTGCGGACCTACCTGTTTTCCCGGGATGTGGCCCTGCTCGATGAGCCCTTTTCGGCCCTGGATACCCTGACCAAGAGCGCCATCCACGGGTGGTATCTGGATGTGATGGAGAAGATCAGGCTCTCGACACTGTTTATCACCCACGACATCGACGAGGCGATCCTGCTCTCCGACCGGATCTATCTGCTGTCCGGGCAGCCCGGACGGATCGTGGAGGAGATCGTGATCTCCGAGCCGAAGCCCCGCCCGGCGGATTTCAACCTGACCCCCCGGTTCCTGGACTATAAAAAGCAGATCCTGTCGCTGCTGTAAATATGCAAAGCCGCCGTGTTCGTTCGAACACCGGCGGCTGTTTTTACAGGGATCAAGCGCGCCCGGACTGCCGTCCGGACTTGACGGCCAGCACGCAGACTGTGACCACCACGCCCACCGCCAGGGCGGCGGCGAAGATGTTTGCGTTGGGGATGAAGGAGGTGGTGCCGTCGGAGTTGACGATCTGCTCTGCGCCGGAGAGGACCGCCGCGCCGATGGCGGGACCGATGACGCCGGGGATCAGCACCTGGGAGAAGATCCGCAGGCCCTGGAACTGGCCGGACTTGCCCTCCGGGGTGAAGTCCCGGACGTAGGCGCCGAAGACCGCCATGCCGGACAGATATCCGCTCATCATCAGCAGACTGCCGACGAATACGGGGAGTGTGCTTCTGGTGAGATACAGCACGATGTAGCCCAGATTCAGCGCTGTCAGAGCGGCCAGAGCGGCGAATTTGAAGCCCTTGCGGTCGTAGACCTTGCCCCAGAAGGCCGTGACCACCGCCGCAAGGATGATGGCGGGAGCCATGATGAGGACGTAATTCGCCATGCCCAGGCTGACCTCGTAGTAGAGGATCAGATAGGGCATATAGGTCTGGATGGAGATGTTGAACAGGGCGAAGACGATCAGCATCCCATAGAGCTGACGGTTTTTCTTCGCCGTGGAGGGGCGGAAGCCGTAGGTCAGGTTCTCGAAGTAGCCGGTCTTCGTCGGCTCGATCTTCGACTCGTCGATCAGGAACAGACCGGCCACGCCCACGCAGATGACCACGCCGCCGATGATGGCGAAGATCCAGGTCCAGCTTTCCGACTGGTTCAGGTCGAAGCCCAGGAAGCCGCCGAAGACCACCAGAATGGAGATCAGGGGCATCATGGAGTTGATGCCCTCCACTGCGCCCCGATTGGTGTGGTCGGTGGAGTCCGTGACCCAGGCGTTGAAGGCGGCGTCGTTGGCACTGGAGCCGAAGAAGGTCATGACGCAGTCCATGATGATGACCAGACTCACGCCCAGGGACATGGCGTTGGCGGTCATGGGGAAGACCGCCTCGATCACATCCACCCGGAGCAGGCAGAAGCTCAGGATACTGACGCCCCAAACGAGATAACCGCCGCAGATCAGCAGCTTCCGCTTGCCGATCCGATCGGACAGCGCACCGATCAGCACCGTCGTCACCGTGGCCGCCACGCTGGAAGCACCCACCATGGCGGAGATGTCCGCCGCCGACGCACGGAACATCTTGTAAATGAACACATTGAAATACATATTCTCCACGACCCAGGCGACCTGACCCACCAGAGAGAACAGGGTCAGCGCCACCCAGAACCGGGAAGAGAGCTTGGTTTTCATGACGAAACCTCCCGAAAAGTTGTATGGAGTGATTATAGCACAGAATATTCAGGGAAGAAAGAGAAAAAGCGCCGTGATCTCGGGGTATATGTTCTTGCTTCTCAGAAAGTATCTTTCAGCTCTTCAAATTTCCCGATCAGCCATGCGGTCATGCGCTTGTTGGTTTCGTAAATCTCTGCGTACTTGTCCTGCTCCGAAAACCAGGCCACGCAGACGAACTGGTTGGCGAGGATCACATAGGGGATGGCGCTGCACTCGGCTTCCGTGAGCTTTGCCACGTTGTCGTAGCCCCGGAGGATGTCCCGGTAGATGCTCAGCCAGCCGTCGTTGTCTGCTCCAAAAGTCTCCGACAGCACCGCCGTTGCCGCATAGCAGGGGTCATAGATCCGCACATTGCGCTCCGACAGCTCAAAGTCGAGGAAGCCCCATTGGTCTTCGGCGCAGATGATGTTGCCCGGATTGGGGTCCCGGTGGATGATCTGCCGGGGCAATTGGGGATACAGCGCAGAAAAGGTGTCCAGAAATTCCGTGCAGAAGCCCTCCGGCAGGTCCATGGCCGCCTTTGCCCCGGGCAGGGCCCAGTCCCGGATGGTGGAGAGCAGGTCGGACTCGCTGACGCAGTCCTCGATCCTGCGCAGAGCCAGATGCAGCTGGCCGATGATCTCGCCCACGAAGCGGGCGTCGCCATCGCCGAAACGGTGGGCCGCCAGCTGCTTTCCCGGCAGGCGGCGGGTCAGATAGAAATACACCTCGCCGTCCTGGATGTATTCCCGGCCATCGGCCGTTTTCACCGGGACGGCGGCCAGCAGGCCGATGCTTTCCAGTGCCTTGGATACTTCGATGTGCTTTTTCAGCTTGCCCAGGTTTGCGGTGTATTTCAGCACGAGATCGTCTCCCACACAGCAGGCATTCTCGTTTTTGTTCCCGGTGCCCTCGTAGTAGATATCGGTGATGGGTTCACCGCTCAGGTCCCAGTTTTGCAGGATTTGGGCGGCTTTTTTATGGGTCACAGTCATGTGTTCCTCCTTCATAAGGTCGATCCGGCAGGGACGTTTTGCCCGGCTGGATCGCAAAAAATCGGAGGGGGTGGAACCGAACTCCCGGCAGAAGGCCCTGTAGAATCCCGGGTAGGTGTCGAAGCCGAACCGGAGCGCCGCATCGATCCTGGTGCTGCCCTGGCTGATGGCGTAGACTCCGTGGAGCAGCCTGCGCCGCAGGATGTACTGCATCACCGGCAGCCCGGTGGCCTGCCGGAAGAGCCGATAGTAGTGAAACAGCGAAAGATGTGCCATCTCAGCCAGCTCCTGAGCGGTGATCTCCGTTTGCAGATTCTCTTCGATGTAGTCAAGGCTTTGCTGGATCATAGCCCGGTTGTCCATTTTACGCCCTCCTTCTCGTTTTTTTTGCAGCTGCATATGGATCATAGCACATGGAGGGCGAAAAAGCATTTCCGGTTTTGCTTTTTTGCGGCTCCGGCATTTTGAAACAGCTTCATTTTCCTTGCCAAACAGGTTCAGCTGAAACCATTATAGCGCAAGGCGTGGGGAAAAGCGATGTGGATTGAATAGTTGGATGAAGAGTTGTATAATATACTGACAAACTTGGATTTTGCGGATCAAAGGGGTGGAACAATAACGGATGAAACAGATATGCGAACTCAATGACAGGATCGTGCTGGGGACGGAGGGCTTGTCTGAGAAGGCTCCCCGGATCACGGCCCGTGCAATCGTCAGAAATCAGAGTGGCCTGTATGCGGTCATATATGCCGAAAAATGGAAGCTTCACAGTCTGCCCGGCGGCGGGGTGGAGGACAGCGAGGATGTGCAGACCGCCCTGCGCCGGGAGGTCTGCGAGGAAACCGGCTGCGTCTGCGATGACATCCGGGAGCTGGGCATCGTTTCGGAGAACCGGGCGACTCTTGACTACACCCAGATCAACCACTATTTTGTGGTGACCACCGCCCACACGCCGGGCGAAACCCATCTGACGGAAGCGGAGCGCGACTGCCGCACGGCGGTGAAGTGGGTGGCCTTTGACGAGCTGGTTCGGCTGATAAACGACCAGGAATTTGACCGGGTGCAGGGGAAGTATCTGAAACTGCGGGATGTGGCGGCTCTGCGGGAATACGAAAAATGGGTGGAGCTGTACATCCCCAAGCGGGAGGATCTGTGGTTCTACCAGAAGATGATGTCCGACCCGGAGACGATGTCCTACAACGCAAATTGGGATGTGTCCTATCCCGGCTATCACCGGGACACCGGCTGCATCGACTACCCGGACGAGGTGCTTACCGATTGGTACGACGACTGGGTCGGCAGGGAGCCAGACTGCTTCTATGCCTACATCCAGCGCTGCTGCGACGGGGTCTGGATCGGGGATGTGAACTTCCACTACACCCCCGAAAAGGATTGGCATGACATGGGCATCGTGATCTATGCGCCCTACCGGGGCAGGGGCTATGCTGTTCCGGCCCTGAAGCTGATGCTGGATCATGCCTTCCGGGACTGGGGCATTTCCAGGAT
The DNA here is from genome assembly GCA_017409645.1 of Oscillospiraceae bacterium. GTDB lineage: Bacteria > Bacillota > Clostridia > Oscillospirales > Oscillospiraceae > Faecousia. The sequence continues at coordinate 7,684 of JAFQSI010000071.1, forward strand.
CCACAACGATTTCGAGGTCGCCCGGAATGAAATTGCCGCATGGGAAACCCATCGCAGGGCAGGCTTCCGGGAGCTGGGCATGGAGGACGGGTTCCTGCAAATGATGATTACGAGGGATGATTGGAGGAAGCATGGAAATCAAATTTGAAAACATCATCCTGCGGGATATGATCGAGTCTGACATTGAGGACTATGTGCGTTGGTTCACCACGGAAACCCAGTGGTCAAAGACGGATGCTCCGTGGGAGCCAATTGAATCGGATGAGGAAACCGAGCGCACATCCTGGCGTGAATACTACGAGTCCGTGAAAGACCTTCCCGACGATGTGCGGCGGTGGAAATTTGAGATCGAATGGAACGGCAGACACATCGGCTGGGTCAGCTCCTATCCCATTGACGAGAACTACGAATGGCTTGACGAGGTGAAGGATGGTCAAACTGTCCATCGTGCCGTAGGCATTGACATCTGCGAAAGCGATGTGTGGGGGCAGGGAATCGGCACAAATGCGCTCCGTGCTTTTGTGAACTACTACTTTGACAGCGGTTTGGATGCGCTTTATACGCAGACCTGGTCCGGCAATACCCGGATGATCCGCTGTGCCGAGAAGCTGGGATTTGTGGAGTGTAACCGCCGTGTTGATGTTAGGGTGGTTGAAGGACAGGCGTATGATGCATTGACCTTCAGATTGGAGAAATAATGGCAATACAAGGAATGGACACAATGACGGTCAGAAATGCAGAATTGGAAGATATGAAGCGGTTGGGACACATCATGTCCGTGTCCTTCCGCACCGCTTTTGCGGACTTCGTCAGCAAGGAGACGCTGGAGGCCTGCGCCCGGGAGGAGAACTGCGCCGCCCTGCTGGAGGGGATCTTCCGGGAGGGGCAGATGCACTTCCTGGTCGGCGGCGACAGCGGGATGCTGGTGTGGCAGAGGACGGCGGATGGTGCGGAGATCGTCGCCATCCACAGCCTGCCCCATAGCTGGGGAACCGGGCTGGGCCATGCCATGCTGGCGGAAGCCATGAAGCAGATCGGAGACGGGACCGTATTCCTCTGGGCGTTCCGGGAGAACAGGCGGGCCCGACGGTTCTACGAGAAGCACGGCTTCCACTGGGACGGCACCGAGCGCATCAGTGAGTTCGACGGTGCGGTGGAAGTGCGGTATGTGAGAAACTGAGGATATAGGCGTGCCCGGAATCACACGGATTCCGGGCACTGAACTTCAATTGTGCGGCGAGACAGCGGGCAAACTGCCCAGATTATTGTTTTCGCTGCCGTCGGGGATGGATTTGAGGTATTCCGTTTCGCCCCGGTGGGCGATGCCGACGCCTGCGATCTGGCCTTGCTTTGCCATGTCCACAGCCTGCTGCTTTTCCACGATGGAATTGTCGGAAAGCTGATAGCCGGTGATCCTGCCGCCCTCTTTCACAAGCCCGACGATGCGCTTTGCGTCGGCGTTAGCCTGGGGGATCTGGTCGAGGGTCTGCTTTGCGAGATTTTGTCCGTCCATGTGCATCACTCCTTTGGCGTAGCTTTTGCCGCCGTGGGGAGAATATGCGCCTTTACGGATGGGGAAAAATGTGGTATAATCCAAACAAATGAGCGAGGTGATTTGCCGTGTCGGAAAGCTATTACAAGCCGTGCAGGGAGCTGGAGATCTGCAACGAGCTGATCGAAAAATACTTCAATACAGAGCAATATGAGAAATGCTTCGAGGGCCATCTGGCTCTGGCGGAGCGGGGGTATCCGCTGGCGGAGTGTCAGGTGGGATATTTCTATTACGATGGCCTGGGCGTGGAGAAGGATCTGGAAAAAGCGCTCTGGTGGACAC
>JAFQSI010000072.1 GCA_017409645.1 Oscillospiraceae bacterium
CCCAGCATGGCGTACAGCGACAGCATGGAGGAGCCGCCGTAGCTGATGAAGGGCAGGGTCAGGCCGATGACGGGGGTCACGCCCAGATTCATGCCGATGTTGCTGGTGACCTGGAAGATCAGGGCCGCAGCGGCACCGAAGCAGACCACCCGGCGGGCGAAGTCCGGGGTCTTGATGCCCACGTAGACGACCCGGGCGATGATGGCAAATTCCAGTGCGATGATGGCCATGCAGCCAAGGAAGCCCAGCTCCTCGCCGATGGCGGAGAAGATGTAGTCGGTGTGCTGGGCCTTCAGACCGCCGACGCTGGTGCGCCGACCACCAAACAGGCCCTGGCCCATCAGGTCGCCGCCGGTCAGACTCAGCATGCCCTGGTTGGTGTGCCAGCGGATGCCGGTGGCGTTGGGGTCGATGGAGGGATCGAAGAGGACCAGGATACGGGCCTGCTGATGCTCCTCCAGCAGGGGGAACAGAATGGGAAGGCCCACGCCGATCAGCGTGATGGCCAGGATGAACCAGAACTTGTTGACACCGCCGGCGAAGGTCATGCCGATGAAGATGAACACGAAGATCAGGGAAACGCCGGCGTCCTTGGACAGGACCATGTTCAGTCCCACCAGCAGGAGCAGATGGAAGCCCATGTGCAGGATCGACGGCAGATTGCTCAGCCGGTTCTGGTGGGCGTTCATGACCGAGGCCATGATCAGGATGTAGGTGGTCTTCAGGATCTCGGCGACCTGGATCTCAAAGGGCAGGCCGGGGATGTTCAGCCAGCTGCGGTTGCCGCCGTGGGACTCGCCGAAGGGGATCAGCATCAGCAGAAACAGCACATTGAAGATCACCAGAAACAGCCGGTACTCCATGATCGCGTCCAGATCGATGGAGGAGATGACGGCGTAGAGCAGCACGCCCAGCACCGCGGCCAGCAGCTGGATGATGACGAAACGGGTGGAGCCCATATAGTTGGTGGTGCTGGCCACGATGACCACACCGACCACGGTGGTCAGCAGACACAGAGCCAGAAGGATCATATCGCCCTTCCGGAAAAAATCCAGGAACTCCTGGAGAAATTTACGCATGGGAAGCCTCCTTGGATATGCAGAGGGATAAAAACGGACATTATTGACTATGATAGCATTTTTCAGCGAAAAAGGCAATACACATTCTGTGAAGAAGGGTCTGTCAAGACTTGAGTTTTTTTATTTTTCCATATATAATGGAAAAACCCTGCGCAGGGGAGGATTCACAGGAGGGAGGAGCTGCCATGGAGCGTCGGCTTTCATCATATATTGGGTGCCTGCTGGGCCTGGCGGCGGGAGACGGTCTGGGCCATGGCCCGGAGCGGCTCAACGGCTTCCTTCCCACCTCGGCCTATACCCAGCTGGCGGCCTACGGCTGCTGCGGACTGCTGGTGGGCGTGACCCGGGGGCAGCTCGACGGAGCCATGGCACCGCCGGTGCGCTATGCGGCCATGGCCCTGCGGGAATGGGCGGCGCTGCAGCGCTGGCAGCCGGTCCCCGGTGGGCTCCGGTGCTGGATCAGCCGGTCGTCCCGGCTGGATTACCGCCGCTGCTCCGAGCCGGGGGTCCTGGATGTGCTGACGGCGGGGGAGCTGGGGACCATGGAGGACCACGCAAGCTCCCTCAGCGGACCCGGTGCGCTGATGGCGGCGGTGTCCGTGGGACTGTTCTTCGACCCCGGGCGGCTGCCCAGGCGGGAGATCCAGCGGCTGGGCGCGGAGACTGCGGCCCTGACCCATGGAGATCCGGAGGCCTTCCTCAGTGCCGCGGCCATGGCCCACATCATCAGCCGCATCGTCTGGGACGGTCAGACGGATCTGGAAAAGCTGACCCGGGAGACGGGGGCCATGCTGCGCAAGCGCTTCGGACGGGAGTACCATCAGGCGGCTTCGGTGGCCGCCGGGCTGCGTATGGCCCGGACCCTGGCCGGGTCCCGGGAGCATACCCGCTCCGATGCTCTGGAGCAGCTGGGCTGCGAAACGGCGGCCCAGGTCCTGGCGGGGGCGCTGTACTGCTGCCTGACGGGGACCGGGGAGCCGGAGGTACAAATTTCCGAGGCGGCACGCTGGTGCCCGGCGGGTGCCGCCGTGGTGGGCGCGGTCCTGGGCGCTGCATGGGGCGGGGAGGCGCTGCCTCAGTCGTGGCGGGAGGAGCTGGAGTGCGGATCGCTGCTGCGGGAGCTGGCCGAGGACATGTTCCGGGGCTGTCCCATGATGCTGGGCAGCCGGGTCTTCGACATCGAGTGGGACGAAAAATACAATGTTACGGAAGTGTGAACGGTTTCGTTTCTGTTTTGCACAAAAAAAGATGGGATTTTTCCTGTTTTTCCACTTGCAAAACGGAACAGACGGTGCTATAATACCAGTAATCTAGCGTATACTTTACGAAAGAGAGGGGCGAAAGCTCCTCTCTTTCTGCATGAGAAAGGACAAATTATGAAGATCACCGAGATCGTCGCCGGATTTGCCCGGCCTGTGGTGGAGGAGAAGGGCTGCACCCTGTGGGACGTGGAATACGTCCGGGAGGGCAGCGATTATTTCCTGCGCCTGTACATCGATAAGGAGGGCGGCGTGGACATTTCCGACTGCGAAGCCATCTCCCGCGCTGTGGACCCCATCCTCGATGAGAAGGATCCCATCCCCGAGAGCTACCATTTCGAGGTCTGCTCCGCCGGTCTGGAGCGGGCGCTGAAGCGTCCTGCTGATTTCGAGCAGTTCATGGGCAGCCCCATCATGGTCAAGCTCTACCGTCCCCGCAACGGCCTGAAGGAGATCCCCGGCATTCTGCGGGGCTACGACGACGGCCGCGTCACCGCCGAATGCGGCAAGGAAACCATCACCTTTGAAAAATCCGAGGTCGCCCTGGTGCGGCTTCGCGTGGAATTCTAATACAGGAGGAACCATCAAAATGGCTAAGACTACCAGAGCCAAAAAGAACCAGCCCGCCCCCGAGATCAACGTGGGCAAGGAGATCTTCGAGAGCCTCCGGGAGCTGGAGAAGCTCAAGGGCATTCCCGTGGAGTATATGATCGACCGTCTGAAGCAGGCGCTGACCAACGCCTACCGCAAGGACCGGGAGGATCACCGCGATGTCCCCGCCGAGAATGTGGTGGTGGGCATCAGCGAGGAAGGTCTGAGCATGCATCAGATCAAGACCGTTGTGGAGGAGCTGGAGGACATCGCTCTGGAGATCCACATCGACACCGCCCGCCGCTATAATCCCAATGTCCAGCTGGGCGACTCCGTCTCCATCCCCGTGGACATCGCCAAGTTCGGCCGCATCGCCGCCCAGACCGCCAAGCAGGTCATCATCCAGGGCATCCGCGAGGCTGAACGCGGCGCCATGTACGAGAGCTATTCCTCCAAGGCTCAGGAGCTGCTGACCGGCACCGTCCTGCGTCTGGATCCCTCCGGCGACTACTTCGTCCGCATCGGCCAGGGCAATGAGCAGCACGACGCTGTGCTGCGCGTCACCGAGCAGATCCCCGGCGAGAAGTATGAGCCCGGCGACCTGATCCGGGTCTACGTCCTGGAGGTCCACAGAGCCCAGCGCGGCCCCATGGTCCAGGTTTCCCGGACCCATCCCAATCTGGTCCGCCGCCTGTTCGAGCTGGAGACTCCTGAGATCGCCTCCGGCGAGGTGGAGGTCCGCAACATCGCCCGCGAGGCCGGTTCCCGCTCCAAGATGGCCGTCCGGGCCACCGCCGAGGGCGTCGATCCCGTGGGTGCCTGTGTCGGTCCCCGGGGCGGCCGTGTCGGTGCCGTCGTCGAGGAGCTGCACGGTGAGAAGATCGACATCGTGGTCTGGTCCGAGGATCCCTGCGAGTATGTCAAGGCAGCGCTCAGCCCCGCCGACGTCATCTCCGTCACCCTGGTCCCCGGTCAGAAGGCCTGCCGCGTCATCGTCCCCGATGACCAGCTGTCCCTGGCCATCGGCAAGGAGGGCCAGAACGCCCGCCTGGCCGCCCGCCTGACCAGCTACAAGATCGACATCAAGCCCGCTTCTCAGGCGGAGCCTGAGAAGATTGAAGAGTGAAGATTGAAGAGTGAAGATGGAAAATGATCTCCACTCTCCACTCTCAAATCTCCAATCTATAACAAGGAGGTAGTCCGAAAATGCAGCAAAAGAAAATTCCCCAGCGGCAGTGTATGGGCTGCCGGGAACGCAAGGAAAAACGGGAGATGATCCGGGTGGTGCGCTCGCCTGAGGGCGGCGTGAGCCTGGATTTCCGGGGCAAGGCCCCCGGACGGGGCGCTTACATCTGCCCCGACATGAGCTGCCTGAAAAAGGCCATCCGGTCCAAAGCTCTGGAGCGGAGCCTGGAGGTGGCGATCCCCGAGGAGATTTATGCCCGACTGGAAAAGGAAATGGAGGAAGGCAAGGATGCATAAGGCACTGAATTATATGGGCCTGGCCCGCCGGGGCGGTCGCATCGAGCTTGGTGAGGAGCCCTGCGGCGCAGCTGCCCGGGCCGGTCACGCAAGGCTCATCGTCGTGGCCGCCGACGCCTCTCCCCACACCTGGCGCCGGGCCAAAAGCTATGCAGCAGGCACTGACCAGCAGTGTCTGAGAGTCCCCTTCAGCAAGGATGAGCTGGGCGAAGCCATCGGCCGGTCCAGCCTTGCGATGGCGGCATTTACCGATCCCGCCCTGGCCCTGGCCTTCGTCAAGGCCCTGGAAATGCGGGAGGAGTACCGGGAGGTCCTGGAAAATCTGGAGCTGAAGACCAAGCGTGTCCGTCAGCGCCAGACCGAGGCCAAGGCCCACGAGCGCAATGTGCGCACGGGCAAGGTCCGCCGGGCCCCGGTCACCAAAAAGGATTGATTAATGGAGGTGCGTATATGAGTTTTCAGAAGTATCGTCTGCGCGAGGTGGCTTCCGATTTCGGAACCAATGCCAAGGAGATCTCCGAGATCGTAGGCAAGTATTTTGAAAAGCCCAAGAACAATACCCAGGTTCTCAGCGATGATGAGCTGAATGTGGTCTTCGACCGCATGACCCATGCCCATCAGATCGACTCCCTGGAGCAGGTGTTCGCCGCCCGGCCCAAGGAGCAGCCCAAGGCTGCCGCCCCCGCCGGCCAGAGCCGTCAGGGTGACAAGCCCGCCGGCCGCGACAATCACAGCAGCAATAACAACCGCAATGACCGCCCCGGCCAGAACCGCAACCAGCCCGCCGGTCAGAACCGGAACAATAACCAGCCCCGCCCCGAGAACAAGCCTGCCCAGCAGGCCGCTCCCGCCAAGCAGCCCGAGCCCGAGCGCAAGCGCGAGCGCCGGGTGGTCGACACCTCTGCCGTTCAGGTCAACTCCGGCCGCTTCGCCGATGTGGACAACCTGATCTCCGAGCGCGCCCAGAATTTCCAGGGCGGCAAGCAGCGCATCGGCGGCGGCAAGGGCAAGCAGGCCCAGAAGCAGCAGAAGGGCGGCTACAAGGGCAGCAAGTCCCGCAACGAGGAGCAGGAGAAGATGCGCCGTCTGCAGATGGAGGTGGCCCGCAAGGCTCCCGTCACCGTCAAGATCCCCGATGAGATCACCGTCGGCGAGCTGGCCTCCCGGATGAAGAAGACCGCCGGTCAGGTCATCACCCTGCTGATGAAGAACGGCATCATGGCCGGCATCAACCAGACCATCGACTACGAGACTGCCGAGTTCGTGGCCACTGAGATGGGCTGCAAGGTGGAGAAGGAAGTCACCGTCACCATCGAGGAGCGGATCATCGACGACCATGTGGACACCGCCGAGGAGCTGCAGACCCGCGCTCCCGTCGTCGTGGTCATGGGCCACGTCGACCACGGCAAGACCTCCACCCTGGACGCCATCCGCAAGACCAGCGTCACCGCCGGTGAGGCCGGCGGCATCACCCAGCACATCGGCGCCTACACCGTCGATGTGAACGGTCAGATGATCACCTTCCTGGATACCCCCGGCCACGCGGCCTTTACTTCCATGCGTGCCCGCGGCGCCAAGTCCACGGACATCGCCATCCTGGTGGTCGCCGCCGACGACGGCATCATGCCCCAGACCGTCGAGTCCATCAACCACGCCAAGGCCGCCGAGGTGCCCCTGATCGTGGCCATCAACAAGATGGATAAGCCCACCGCCAACCCCG
>JAFQSI010000073.1 GCA_017409645.1 Oscillospiraceae bacterium
GAGCTTCTTGATCTTCTCCAGGCGGTAGACCAGGGTGTTGCGGTGGACGAAGAGCTTCCGGGAAGTCTCGGAGACGTTCAGGTTGTTCTCGAAGAACTTATTGATGGTGAACAGCGTCTCCTGATCCAGAGAGTCGATGGAGTTCTTCTTGAACACCTCGCTCAGGAAGATCTCGCACAGGGTGGTGGGAAGCTGGTAGATCAGGCGGCCGATGCCCAGGTTCTCGTAGTTGAGGATGCTCCGCTCGGTGTCGAAGACCTTGCCCACCTCGATGGCGGTCTGGGCGTCCTTGTAGGAGTCGGCCAGATTCCGCAGATGCTCGGCCACGGTGCCGATGCCGATGACGGTCTTGATGAACAGCTCGCTGCGCAGCGTCTCCTCCATGGAGGCGGCCAGTCTCTCCAGATCCTCCTGGCTGGTGGCCGGGGTGATCTGCTTGACCACGGCGATGTCCGTCTCATTGATGCTCAGAACGAAGTCCTGGAGCTTGTCGGGGAACATGCCGCTCAGCACGTCCACCGTCGCCACATCCCCGTGGCCCAGCTGCCGGACCAGGAACACGGCCCGGGGGGTATCGGTGGAGAAATGCAGCTCCTTGGCCCGGATGTAGATATCGCCGGGGAGGATGTTGTCCATGATGATATTCTTGACAAAGGTGCCCCGGTCGTGCTTATCCTCGTAGTAATTCTTGGCGTCGCTCAGCGCCACACAGGCCGCGATGCACATGCCCCGGGCCAGGTCATCCTCGCCGGTGCAGAAAACGGCGTATTCCACATAGTTGGAGGAACTCACCATGGGCTTGAAGGTCTTCTGACCGAACACGATGGGGCTGTCATAGCCGCCCGCCACCTTCAGCGCAGCATCGGTCCAACGCTCCCCCAGCAGGGTCACATCGGTACAGGCCACCACACTGCCTTCTGCATCCATCACACCGAGGACACGATCCGTGGCATCCTTCAGCTGAACGATCACGCTCTGGAAAACACTATTGGACATATTTGGCTCCTCCTTAGAAAAGTGCATAAGCACGGTTCCTACAAAATTATGATATTATTATACATAGCTTTTTGGCATTTTGCAAGTACCATTTGACAAATTATTGCAATTTCGCAGGGTTTTTTTATTGAAAATCCCAAGCTGCTCCATCCTTCGCGGACATCTGTCCGCAAACTCAGCGTTCCGGATTCGTCATTCTGCCTGAGTTTCCAGAATCTGTATCTCTGTTTCCGTCAGTTCCCGGCATTTTCCCCGCTCCAGCGCGCCCAGCTCCAGACCGCCCTCGCTCCGGCGCTCGAGATAGAGGACCGTCATCTGCCGGGACGCCATCATCCTGCGGACCTGGTGATACTTGCCCTCGCAGACGGTGATCAGGCTTTCCCCCGGGCCCATGGGCTCCAGCTTCGCACTCAGGCAGACGGTGCCGTCGCGCAGGGTCAGCCCGGCGGCGAAGGCTTCAACGTCAGACTCCCCTGCTGTACCCTCATGCTTTGCATAGTAGATCTTGGGGACCTCCTTTTTGGGGCTGATGAGCCGGTGGAGCAGATCTCCGTCATTGGTGAAAAGGAGCAGTCCCTCGGTGGCCTTGTCCAACCGTCCCACGGGCTTCAGGTCCTGATGGGCGTATTCCTTCGGCAGCAGTTCCATGACGGTTTTGTCCCGGGGGTCGTCGGTGGAGGTCACGAAGCCCGCGGGCTTGTTGAGCATGACCACCATTCTCCTCTTGCCGCCGATCATATCCCCATCCAGGGTCACGGTCTGCTTTTCCGGATCGATCTTCACGGAGCCGTCCTTCACGGCTTTCCCGTCCACCTGGACTCTGCCGGTCTTTAAGATCGCCTTGATCTGGGAGCGGGTGGCGACGCCCGCATTGGTCAAGAATTTATCCAGTCGTTCCATAATTCCTCCATACATATTCCACGCCCTCCCGCCATAGGCTTTCCTGACAAAACAAGGACAGGAGGGAACACCATGCTCATCATGACCACCAAGGTCGATAAACGCAAGCTTCTGATCGCCGCAGCAGCCGTCATCGCCGCCATTGCGGCGCTGCTCTTCCTGGGCGGCGGGGATTCCCGGCCCACGGCCAGCATGACCACATCTCCCGCAGCCGACACCAACGACGCCCGGGTCAAATTCCTGACGGATCTGGGCTGGGACGTCACCGCCTCCCCCGCCGAGGCGGCGGAGGTGAAGATCCCCAAAGCTGCAGACGAGGTCTTCGACCGCTACAACGAGCTGCAGAAAAGCCAGGGCTATGACCTGAGCAAATACGCCGGAAAAAAGGTCATGCGCTATGTCTACAAGATCAACAATTACCCCGATGCAAAGGAGCCGGTCTATGCCACGCTGCTGGTCTACAAGGACAAAATCATCGGCGGCGACATCACCGACACCACCCCCGGCGGCCGTGTCCAGGGCTTCGGACCAAATTCCTGATTATCTTATCATACATTATAATTCTTGACAAGCACCCCCACAGATGCTATCCTGTATACAAGTGAACAGAGGATCTTCAGGGCAGGGTGTGATTCCCGACCGGCGGTACAGTCCGCGAGCGCACAGTCGCTGATCCGGTGTGATTCCGGAACCGACAGTAAGGCATTTGCCGAGTCTGGATGGAAGAAGGTTTTGGTTTCTATTGCGCCCTGAGTTTTTCTCAGTGCGCAATTTTTGTTTAGAGGTGAATGTTTATGGGTGAATTTGTGGTCCAGCTCCGGGAGAATCTGCGGTTCTTCTCCATCTGTGTGGTCATCGCGCTGGCGGTGATCCTATGCGCCAAGCTGGCGGAGCGGTTTTTGCTGAAGCACCGGACGGTGTCCCCGGCCCGGCGGGTGAGCATCATCGGCATGTGTACTGCCATTGCCATCGTGCTGTATACCCTGGACTTCCCGGTGCCCTTCCTGGCTCCCCCCTTCTACAAGATGGACTTCTCCGAGATCCCCGTGCTGCTGTGCGGCTTCTTCCTGGGACCCAGCGCGGGCGTCATCTGTCTGGCCCTGAAGGTGCTGATCAAGCTCCTGCTCACCGGCACCACCACGGCCTTCGTGGGAGATTTCGCCAACTTCATCGTGGGCTGCACCCTGGTCCTGCCGGCGGTCGTCATCTACCATGTCCAAAAGAGCAAGCGCTCTGCCATGATCGGTCTGATCGTGGGCACCGTGTCCATGGCGGTTTTCGGCAGTGCCTTCAATGCCATCTACCTGATCCCCGAGTTCTCCCGGCTCTTCGGTCTGTCGCTGGAGAGCATCATCGCCATGGGAGCCGCCATCCACGCATCCATCGACTCTGTGAATATGCTGGCGCTGCTGTGCGTCGCCCCCCTGAATCTGGTGAAGGGCACGGCAGTCTCCATCCTGACCCTGCTGCTGTACAAGCACGTTGCCCGGCCATTGTTCCGGGAGAAATGAAAAATCGCCGCCCGTCTTCCCACGAAGACGGGCGGCTTCTACATTATATTTACTTCATCAGCTCGCAGACCAGACGGGTATACTCCACGGGATCGTCGATGGGCAGGTCAGCCATCAGGCAGGCCTGGGAGTAGAGCAGCTTGGCGTACTTCTCCGCCTTGTCGGGATCGGTACCGATGGCCAGCTGCAGGGCCTTGACGGCCTCATGCTCCTCGTTCAGCTCCAGGATGCGGCCCACCTGGAAGGCAAATTCGGGGTTGGCCCGCTTCATGTACTTCTCCATCTCGAAGCTCATGCCCTGTTCAGGCACCAGAGCCACGGGGTGGCTGCCCAGATTCTGGGACAGGCGGACCTCCTTGACGGAGCCGCTGAGCTTTTCGGAGACGAAGTCCAGGAAGCCCTTCAGCAGTTCTGCCTTCTTCTTGGCCTCCTCCTTCTCCTCCTCAGACTGCAGACCCAGGTCCTCACTGAGGGCATTGCAGAAGCCCTTCTCCAGGTAGGTCATCAGGGTCTGGGGGATGAACTCGTCCACATCCTCGGTAAAGAGCAGCACATCGTAGCCCTTGTTCAGCAGCGTCTCCACCTGGGGCAGCTTCTTCAGCCGCTCGGCGTTCTCGCCGGAGGCGTAGTAGATCTTCTCCTGGCCCTCATGGCTGCCTTCGACATACTCCTTCAGGGAGACGAGCTTGCCCTCCTTTGCGCTGTAGAACAGCAGCAGATCCTGGCAGCTCTCCTTGTGGGCGCCGTACTCGGCCACGGTGCCGTACTTGAGCTGACGGCCGAAGACTCCGTAGAACTCCTCGTATTTGCTGCGGTCGTTCTCCAGCATGCTTTTCAGCTCGCCCTTGATCTTCTTCTCCAGATTCCGGGCGATGATGGTCAGCTGGCGGTTGTGCTGCAGCAGCTCCCGGGAGATGTTCAGGCTCAGATCCTGGCTGTCGACAACACCCCGGACGAAGCGGAAATGCTCGGGGATCAGATCCTCACAGTTCTCCATGATCATCACGCCGGAGGAGTACAGCTGCAAGCCTGCCTTGTAGTCCTTGGTGTAGAAGTCGTAGGGAGCCTTGGCGGGGATGTACAGCAGAGCCTTGTAGCTGACGCTTCCCTCGGCGCTCACATGGACCCGGCCCAGGGGCTTCTGGTAATCGTAGAACTTCTCGCGGTAGAAGGAGTCGTACTCCTCCTCGGTCACGTCCTTCTTGGCCCGCTGCCACAGGGGGACCATGGAGTTGAGGGTGTCGAGCTGGGTGTAGTCCTCATACTCGTCCTCGGTGCCCTCCTTGATCCGGGACTTGCTGACCTCCATGCGGATGGGGTAGCGGATGTAGTCGGAATACTTGCGGATCAGGGAGCGGAGCTGGTACTCCTCCAGGAACTCGGAGTACTTCTCCTCCTCGGTATCACGCTTGATGGTCATGATGACGTCGGTACCGGCCACCTCCCGCTCAGCGGGCTCGATGGTGTAGCCGTCGGAGTCAGAAACCCACTTCCAGGCGGTGTCAGATCCGTACTTTTTGGAGATGACGGTGATGGAGTCGGCCACCATGAAGGCGGAGTAGAAGCCCACGCCGAACTGGCCGATGATGTCGATGTCCTCCTGCTTCTCCATAGCCTTCTTGAAGGCCAGGGAGCCGGACTTGGCGATGGTGCCCAGGTTCTCCTCCATGTCGGTGCGGTCCATGCCGATGCCGTTGTCGGAGACGGTCAGGGTCCGATTCTCGGAGTCCCGGGTGATGGTGATGGCAAAATCAGAACGGTTCAGACCCACGTTCTGGTCGGTCAGAGCGGTGTAGGCCAGCTTGTCGATGGCATCGGATGCGTTGGAGATGATCTCCCGGAGGAAGATCTCCTTGTGGGTGTAGATGGAGTTGATCATCATATCCATCAGACGCTTGCTTTCAGCCTTGAACTGCATTTTTTCCATAGTGCTTATGTTCGCTTCCTTTCGTGGTTTTAGCACTCAGTATGTTCGAGTGCTAATATTATAGCGCGATTCCCGAAAAATGCAAGCCCCTTTTCAAAATGTTCTCTGATCGTTCATAAATGAAATCAGGGAACGGCACAAAAGCCGTTCCCTGCAGCATATTATCTCTTCAGGTGCTTCCATTCGCTGCCCGCGGGGCAGTTTTCAAACATTTTGTAGCTCGGATACTGGATATTGCCCACATCGAAATGGCTCAGGTCCAGCTCCGTCAGGGAATCGCAGTCCCGGAACAGATAGCCCATATCCACCACATTCCGGGTATCAAAGCCGCTCACATCCAGCTCCGTCAGGCTGCGGCAGCCGTCGAACATATAGATCATCTGGGTCAGATTGGGGGTTCGGAAGCTGCTTAAGTCCAGCCGGGTCAGGCTTTCGCAGTGTGCGAACATACCGCCCATGTTGTTGACATTGGCGGTGTTGAAATTGCTCAGATCCAGCTCCAAAAGGGAGCCGCACCAGTCGAACATACCGCTCATCAGCTCCACCCGGGAGGTATCGAAGCTGCTCAGATCCACCATCTCCAGGGCATGGCAGACAGCAAACATATCCGTCATATCCGTCACCAGACTCGTATCAAAGCCGCTCAGGTCCAGCTCCCGGAGAGATTCACACCCCAGGAACATGCCATACATATCCCGGACACCCTCGGTATGGAACGCGTCGCCGAAGTCGATCCGCTCCACATTGGTGTAGCCCCGGAACATATTTCTGGCGGACTGCCCGGCCCACACGCCGCCCTCGGCGCCGATGTACAGGTCATACAGCTCGCCGTTGGGCTCCACCCACACGAGGACCGCACCATTGTGCGCCTCAGATGCATCCCAACATTCCTCCGGCGCATTGGCCAGGGTATCGACAATGGTGATGGTCTTGATCTGGTTCCGCAGATAGGGAGACTCGTAGACAAAATTGGAGTACTCTCCATCGCCGGAGTAGTTCGGCGGAAGTGTGAACTGCCGGAGGATGTTCGTCTCCTCCGGAGGCAGGGTCGGCGCAGTCGTCTCTGGTGCCGTTGTTTCCGGTCCCATCGTTTCCGGGGGCGTCTTGGTCGTCTCATCCGGCGCACCGGCAAAGGCGCAGCCAACGATCAGCGTGAGCATCAGGATCACAGCCGCTAGGGTCAGAACGGTGTTCCGGGGGCGCTTCATCAGCAGCTTGATCCGCTCCCGGATGGAACCGGCGGAGCCGGTCATGGTGGTAGCGGTGATCAGGGAGGAATCGACCCGGTTCGCACAGGTCAGGCCGATGAGGGTGCGGCCATAGTCGCCCCGATGCTTTTCTCCGATGGTCTTCAGCGCGCCCTCGTCACAGGCCAGCTCCGCGTCCGCCCTGCTGACCTGGGCAGCCACCCAGACCAGGGGATTGTACCAGTGCAGCACGAGGCAAACGCCCCGCAGCAGCGACCAAACGTGATCCCAATGGCGGTAGTGGGTCAGCTCATGGACCAGCACATGATCGCGGGTCCGGGCGTCCTCCGCCACCGCCGGAGTCAAATAGATGGCCGGCCGGAACAGGCCAAACACGCAGGGCGTCGGCACCGCCTCCGTCACATAGACGGGAAGCCGGCTCTCCGCGGCAGGGTACGGCCTGCGGCTGCGGCGAAGATGCAGACTCAGGTGGATATTGCAGGAGCAAATGACTGAGGTCATCACCACCATCCCGGCAAACCAGAGCCCCTGGAGGAGCCTGGTCAGATCCAGCTCCATGCGCTGCCGGGCCATATCCTGCGCCGTCTTTTCCACCACGATGGGGTCGTAGCTCTGGCTTGATCCTTCATATTCCGCCACGACCTGCCGGTAGGCAGTGTCGTAATCCCGCTGATAGACCTCCTCCCGGGCTGTGGAGTAGACCTGCCGCACGGGTGCAGAGATATCCACATCCTGCGCGATCGAGCCTGCGCCGAAGCTGCTGGTGAACAGCTGCACCGGCAGCAGCAGCCGCACCAGCACCACCGCCCACATGGCGTACTGGAGCCGCAGGCTGATCCTGCCCCGGAGCAGAAACCGGATCGCCAGCACTGCCGCGATCAGGATCGAAGACGAAAGGATCCATTCATTCATCATGCCGCTGCACCTCCTCGGCCTGTCGTATGATCTCGTAAAGCTCGTCGATCTCCTGACGGGTCAGGCTCTGGCGTTGGGTCACAGCGGACAGCAGCGTGCTGACGCTTCCCCGGTAGACCCGGCTCAGGAAGCTGTCCGTCTCCCGCACCGCGGCGTCGGTCCGGGCGATCAGCGGCGAGAATACCTTGACGCCGTTTTCCTCATGACACTCGATGAAGCCCTTGGCTGTCATCCGCCGCAGGAGCGTCAGCGTGGTGGAGCGCGACCACCCCTGGGACGCTGCCATGTACTCCGCCGCTTCCCGTCCCGTCCGCGGTGCATGCTCCCACAGACATTCCATCAGACGCCATTCCGTAGGGGTGAGATTCTTTTCATTTGCTTCCATGATCGTGATTCCTCCATATTTCGTCAGAGTTGTTTCCTTCTCTTCTGTTTACAGTGTAACACACCCTGTCTGCATGGTCAATACCCATTTGACGTTTTTTCACGCCCAGGGATCCTCCCGACCCGGATGCTCGAAAAATATACGTTTTTCCCCTGTTCAGCCCTTGCATTTGTGCAAAAATATGTTATGATTAAGCTGTATGACTATGGCCCGAAGGCCAGTACCCCCTGTACGTTTTTGTGAATAATACATGATTTAAGGAGATTGAAATGATTACTGTTTCCAACCTCGGTATGCAGTTCGGCGGCCAGTGGCTGTTCCAGCACGTCGATCTGCAGTTCCTGCCCGGCAACTGCTACGGCA
>JAFQSI010000074.1 GCA_017409645.1 Oscillospiraceae bacterium
ACCGCAAATCCGCCCGGATTGCAAGAGCGGCAATTCCCGGAAACGAATTCTGCATCAAGCATTATGAATTCTGCATTATTCTATTTATGCTTATCGGCTCAAGTCAGCACCGCACCCGCTTGCCTCCCCCGCAGGGGGAGGGGGACCGCGAAGCGGTGGAGGGGGTGTGCCTCCATCGAAAGGACACTCCCCCAGTCAGCTTCGCTGACAGCCCCCTCTGAGAGGGGGCCAAGATCACATCCCACGCATATTCAGTAAAGTCGATAAGTATTTCAGTTTTTATGGAGTTCGGCTCAGTCCTCGTAGACGGCCTTGCAGGCCCGCATGGACATGTAGCAGTCGAGCTTGGAGATGATCTCCATGGGGGCGTGCATGCTCAGCACGGGGACGCCTGCGTCCACGGTGACGATGTTGCGGTTGCCCATGATGGCGGCCACGGTGCCGCCGCCGCCCTGGTCCACCCGGCCCAGGGTGCCCACCTGCCAGATGACGCCGGCCTTGTCCAGAACGGAGCGGATGTGGCCCATGACCTCGGCGGAGGCGTCGTTGGCGCCGCCCTTGCCCTTGGAGCCGGTGTACTTGAAGATGGAGACGCCCATATTCAGGGCGGCATTGTTGCGCTTGTCGGCAGTTTCGGGGAAGCTGGGGTCGTAGGCGTTGGAAACGTCGGCGCTCAGGCAGAAGGAATTCTCAAAGCAGCGGTACATGCTGGCCTTCGTGCTGTGGCACAGGTCGTGCATGAAGGTCTCGAAGCCGAAGGAATGCATGCCGCTGATGCCCACGGAGCCGATCTCCTCCTTGTCCGCCAGCAGGCAGACGGCGGTGTGCTTCGGGGTGCCCATCGTCAGCAGGGGCACGATCTCATTGTAGGCGCAGACCCGGTCGTCGTGGCCGTAGGCTGCCAGCATGGACCGGTCCAGACCCAGCTCCCGGCAGCGCATGGCGGGGACGATGGAAAGCTCGGCAGAGAGGAAATCCTCCTCGATGATGCCGTACTTCTCGTTCAGCAGCTTCATCACATGGAGCTTGACCAGGTCGCTGCCCTCGCCGTCCAGGGGCTCGGAGCCCATCAGGATGTTCAGCTGCTCGCCGGTGATGGCGGTGGCGGCGGTCTTCTGCATCTGATCGGCAGCCAGATGGGGCAGCAGATCGGTGATCATCAGGATGGGGTCATGCTCGTCCTCGCCGATGGTCACGTTGACGCAGACGCCGTCCTTGCGGCAGATGACGCCGTGGAGCGCCAGGGGCACAGTGACCCACTGGTACTTCTTGATGCCGCCGTAGTAATGGGTCTTCAGGTAGGCCAGGCCGGAATCCTCGTAGAGGGGATTGGGCTTGATGTCGATGCGGGGGGAGTCGATGTGGGCCACGCAGATCCGGGCACCGTCGTTCAGGCTCTCAGCGCCGATGACGGCCATCATCAGGGCCTTGCCCCGGTTGCTGCGGTAGACCTTGTCGCCGGGCTTCAGAGCCATACCGGGCTCCAGCTCCACAAAGCCATGGTTTTTCAGCTGCTCAACGGACCAGGTGACGGTTTCCCGCTCGGTCTTGCAGGCATCAATAAATGCGGCGTAGCCCCGGGCGTGGGCCTCCATCTCCACCCGCTCCTGGGCGGTGAGACGGGCGTAGCCATTCTTGGGGGCGGCCAGCAGTGCTTCTCTCAGTTCTTCCGTAGTCATAATGGGGTTCTCCTTTGCTTTTGGGTTCCAGGGTATATTATAGCGAAGCGGCAGGAAAATGCAAGTATCTTTGTATACCGGTTTTTTCCTCCGGGCGGGAGGGTTCATAGATTGTTTACGGGGAAAAACGCAATTATTCGTTGCCTGGTTTGGAAATTTATGATATGATGCATACTACATGAGGAAAAACAAAGCAGGAGGTGTTTCCCCAATATGGATCCTGAACGCAGCAATCCGAATCAAAACAATCCCAACCGGGGCCATGACGGCGACAAGCCGAAGACCAACGGCTGGGCGGCGCTGACCATCGCCATTCTGGTGGTGCTGGCCTTCAGCACCATCTTCAATACCGTTTCAAACAGCCAGTATACCCAGACCACCTGGTCTGAGTTCCGGGACGCCATGGAGTCCAACGATCTGAGCGAGGTGGAGATCCGCCCCGACCGGATCGTGTACATGACCAAGGAGGAGGCAAAGAAGCCCCCCAAGGAGCAGAAGGCATGCTTCACCGGTCTGCCCTACAGCCTGGATCTGATGACCTTCGCCAATGAGCTGGACGCCATGGGCGTGAAGGTGGATGAGCAGATCGTGGAGGACAACTCCACCATCATGATGGTGCTGTACTACGCGGGCATGCTGATGCTGTCCTTCTTCATGATCCGCATGCTCATGAAGCGCATGGGCGACGGCGGCATGGGCAATTTCGGCAAATCCAAGGCCAAGGTCTACATGGAGAAGGATACCGGCGTCCGCTTCGCCGACGTGGCGGGCCAGGACGAGGCCAAGGAGAGCCTGAAGGAGATCATCGATTTCCTCCACAACCCCGGCAAGTACGCCGCCATCGGCGCGAAGCTGCCCAAGGGCGCGCTGCTGGTGGGCTCCCCCGGCACCGGCAAGACCCTGATCGCCAAGGCCGTGGCCGGTGAGGCCAATGTGCCCTTCTTCTACATCTCCGGCTCCGATTTTGTGGAGATGTTCGTGGGCATGGGCGCCAGCCGGGTCCGGGACCTGTTCCAGCAGGCTGCAAAGGTCGCGCCCTGCATCATCTTCATCGATGAGATCGACGCCGTGGGCCGCTCCCGCGACTCCCGCTTCGGCTCCAACTCCGAGCAGGAGCAGACATTGAACCAGCTGCTGGCGGAGATCGACGGCTTCGACTCCACCAAGGGCATCGTCTGTCTGGCCGCCACCAACCGGCCCGAGATCCTGGACAAGGCCCTGCTCCGTCCCGGCCGCTTCGACCGGCGGATCATCGTGGACCGTCCCAATCTCCAGGGCCGCCTGGACACCCTGAAGGTCCATACCCGCAGGATCAAGCTCAGCGAGGACGTGGATCTGAACAAGATCGCCCAGCAGACCGCCGGTGCGGTAGGCGCAGACCTGGCCAACCTCGTCAACGAGGCCGCCCTTCGGGCCGTCCGCAACGGCCGTAAGGCCGTGAATCAGGAGGACCTGCTGGTCTCCTTCGAGACGGTCATCGCCGGTTCCGAGAAGAAGAACACCGTCCTCTCCGACATGGAGAAGCGGCTGGTCAGCTACCACGAGATCGGCCACGCCCTCATCTCCGCCCTGGAGAAGGACGCCGCCCCCGTCACCAAGATCACCATCGTCCCCCATACCGACGGCGCCCTGGGCTATACCCTGTACCTGCCGGAGGAGGAGAAGTATCTGTCCACCAAGGCCGAGCTGCTGACCAAGCTCAAGAGCCTGCTGGGCGGCCGGGCTGCCGAGGAGCTGGTCTTCGGCACCGTCACCACCGGCGCCTCCAACGACATCCAGCAGGCCACCGGTCTGGCCCGGAACATGGTCGCCCTGTACGGCATGAGCGAGGAGCTGGGCCTGATGGCCGCCGCCTCGGTCCAGAACCAGTATCTGGAGGGTCAGGCCCACATGGACTGCTCCAACGAGACGGCAGCTCTGGTGGATCAGGCTGTCCAGCGGCTGCTGAAGGAGGCCTACGCCGGCTCGAAGCAGCTGCTGACCGAAAACCGCGGCCTGCTCGACGAGATCGCCGAGTATCTGCTCATCAAGGAGACGATCACCGGCGAGGAGCTGATGGCCTTCATCCACGCGGCCAAGGCCCCCAGGCTGGAGGAAGCGGAGAACGCAGAATAACGTACCAAGCGCAGCACCGCTACGGTGCTGCGCTTTTGTTATGGCCGGACGCAGACGTACTGCCGTCCGGCGTCCGTGTCCAGCTCCAGGACCCGGACGCCGAAGACCCGGTCCAGGATCCCGGACGCCAGCACCTCGGCTGGGGTGCCCAGGGCCAGGAGCTGTCCCCGGTCCATCACCGCGACCCGGTCCGCACAGGTCAGCGCCAACGGCAGGTCATGCAGCACCAGCGCCACCGCCCGGCCCTCGGCTGCCAGCTCCCGACACAGCTCCATCAGCCCCAGCTGGTGGCCGATGTCCAGATAGGAGGTCGGCTCGTCCAGCAGGAGGGTGTCGGCCTGCTGGGCCAGGGCCATGGCGAGGTAGCATTTCTGCCGGACGCCGCCGGACAGCTCCGCCAGGGGCCGTTCGGCAAGCTCCGCCACCCCCAGCCGCTCCATGGCGGCCTTCGCGATGGCTGTATCCTCCGGCCGGTACCGCCGGGGCCAGCTCAGCCAGGGGAACCGGCCGTGGAGGACCAGCCGCCCCGCCGTCATCTCAGGCAGCCGCCGGGACTGGGGCAGGTAGGCGATGTGCCGGGACCGGGGTTCCGGTGCGGTCACGGTGCCCGAGGTGATGCTCAGCAGACCCGCCGCCGCCTTGAGCAGGGTGCTTTTGCCGCAGCCGTTGGGGCCCAGGATGGCGGTGACGGTCCCCGCCGGGAAATCGATGGAGACGTCGTGCAGGACCATGGTGTCGCCGTATCCTGCGGTCAGATGCTTCATTTCAACCATCGCGCCGCCCTCCCCGCTTCGACAGGATATACAGGAAGAAGGGCCCGCCCAGGGCCGACAGCAGGATCCCCACCGACAGCTCCTTGGGTCGGAAGGCCAGCCGGGCGATCAGGTCGCAGACCGTCACGAAGGCCCCGCCCCACAGGGCGCACAGGGGCAGCAGCCGCCCACATTCGTTCCCGGCGAGCCGCCGGACAGCGTGGGGCACGATCAGGCCCACGAAGCCCAGCAGCCCCGCAAAGCTCACCGCCGCGCCGCACAGCAGCGCCGCCAGGGCCAGAAACACCGTCCGCATCCGCTGTGGGTCCAGGCCCAGGCTCCCGGCAGTGTCGTCCCCCAGGGACAATACCTCCAGCTCGCTGTGCAGGGCGAAGACCGCCCCCAGGGCAAGCACGATCAGCACCGCCGCCGGGAGCAGCCGGGCGGGCACCACATTGGCGAAGCCGCCCACCCGGAAATCGCTGCTCATCACCGCCGCGTCGGGCATCAGATCCGTCACCGCGTCGCTGACGGCCCCGAGGAAGGCGTTCACTGCCACGCCCGAGAGAATGACGCCGGTCCGGGACGCTCCCGCCCCCCGGGCCGCCAGGGTGACCAGCAGCACGGAGCCAAAGGCACCGAAGAAGGCCGCCCCCGCGATGACCCATCCGGACAGGGCACCCATCGCGCAGCAGACCGTCACCGCCAGGCCCGCTCCGGCGTTGACGCCGATGATGTTCGGCGACGCCAGGGGGTTTGCCAGCACATGCTGGATCACACAGCCCGCGGTACTCAGCGCCGCCCCCGCCAGCAGACAGCCGGCGGTCCGGGGCAGCCGGACATAGAGGAAGATCCGTCCGGCTGCGGTGCCGGCGCCGGAGAAGAGCTGGGCCGGGGACAGGTCCGCCGCCCCCAGGAACAGACTGGCCAGAGCCGCCAGAACGCAGGCCGCCAATGCAAAGCGCTTAGTTTTCACGGAGGATCTCCTCCAGCGCCAGGTAGGCCTCGCCCCAGCGCTCGTTGGGCTTCATGTTGTAGAGGGTCTTGTCCAGATGGTAGACCCGGCCCTCCCGGACTGCCGTCAGGCTCGCCCAGGCGGGATTCTCCGCAAAAAACCGCTCCAGATTCTCCCGGGTCCCGGCGGCGTCATCGCCCAGCTGGACGAAGAAGATGAAATCCGGGTCCTCCAGCAGGATATGCTCCATGCTTAAGCTTTCCAGCAGGCTTGCATCGGTGTCGGCGATGTTGACGCAGCCCAGGGCTGCCAGCATCTCGCCCAGGACGCTGCCGTGGGAGTTTTTCGCCCGGATGCTGGTTGCCGAGGCCCGCAGGTACAGGACCTTCGGACTGGTGCCCCGGTCGGCTGCCCGGGCGATGGCTTCGTCGATCTGCTCCCGGACCGCCAGACCGTTCTGCTCGTACAGATCCTCCCGGCCCGTCAGGTCGGTGCAGATCTTCAGCATCCGCAGATAATCATCAAAATCCGACACGTCGAAATAGGCCGTGGGGATCCCCGCCGCCTCCAGGGTGGGCATCCACTGGACGTTCCCATCGGTGTTGGATGACGCGATGACGAAGTCCGGCTCCGCGGCGAACAGGGCCTCCAGGCTCAGATTTTTGGTGTGGCCCAGGTTCACGGCGTCCCCGGGCAGGGGCAGGTCAAAATCCTCCCAGGCGTCATCGGCGGCGGCGATGACCTCCCCGCCCGCCAGATACCACACGTCGGCAAAGCTGCCCAGCAGGCAGGCCACCCGCCCGGTGCTTTCCACCGTCACCTCCCGGCCCAGATCGTCGGTGAAGGTGACGCCCGCGCCGGGCTTCTCCCCGGCGCACCCCGCCAGCAGCGCCGCCAGCAGGGCCATACAGATCAGTCGTTTCATCAATTGTCTCCTTTCAAACAAAAAAGTACCGGACAGCGGCAAAAGGGTGCAGCATCCCCCCGTCCGGGGAGGAATGCTTTTAACGCCTTTCACACGCTGTACGGTACGGCAGATTCCAGTGATCGGATTATAGCACGGATGCGCCGGGCTGTCAATCAAAGCCCGAAGTGGTAGAATGCAAAGAACTGCAGCACGCTGCCCAGGACCACGAACACGTGGAACACGCTGTGCAGCCACTTGCGCCGGATGCCGAAGAGGATGGCACCGAGGGTGTAGCTGATGCCTCCGGCCAGCAGCAGCCAGAAGCCCGCGGGAGTCATGATCTCAAACAGCAGCGCCGCCAGGGGGATGATGGCCCAGCCCATGCCGATGTAGCAGACCATGGAAAAGACCTTGTAGCGCTTCAAATCGATGGCGGTCAGCACCGTGGCCAGGATGCACAGGCCCCACTCCAGAGCCAGGATGCCCCAGCCCAGCCGGGGATCCGCCCGGCGGATGGCACCCAGGCAGACCACGCTGTAGCTGCCCGCGATGAGAAAATAGATGGCGCAGTGATCCAGCACCTGCAGCACCTTTTTCGCCATGCCCGGCCGCAGGCCGTGGTAGAGACTGGAGACGCTGTAGAGGATGACCAGGCAGCTGCCGTAGATGGCGGCTCCGGCGATCTCGGCGGCGCCCCGGCTCAGGGCGGCCTTGCGGACGCACAGGACCAGCGCCAGCACGCCCAGCACGCCGCCGATCAGATGGGTGGCGGTGTTGGTGATCTCCTCGCCGACGGAATAGACCGGCAATGCCCGGTCGCAGAGCTTCGTTCGTTTCATCATAGGTTCAGACCTCCTTGTTTGCTGCCGTAAGCTTACCACAGCTTCCCGAAAAAAGCCCTCCACTTCTGCGGTAGACGGGGAAACGGATGGGCGCGCGGGACTCTACCGGGGGTAGATTTTGTTTTTTTACTTAATTTACGAAAGATTCTGCGAAACGCACAAATTCATTTTCGAAAATTTGTCAGCCCATCCGGATTCTTTACACTTTATTTATGCCATGACCGGGGACGCGTATGCTATAATAATACCAGCGGAACCCTCCGCTGGAAAGGTAGAACCCTATGGACAATATCCTCTTTTTTCTGACGCCCAAGGCCATGTGCGCCCACCTGATGGCCGACGATACCCTGCGCCAGGCCCTGGCCCGGATGGAGAGCGCCCGGTACGCCGCCCTTCCCATCCTGAACAAGAAGGGCGAATACTGCGGTACCCTGACCGAGGGCGACGCCCTCTGGGCCCTGAAGAACAAATGCGGCCTGGATCTCCACGCCGCCGAGCATGTGCGCATCATGGACATCGCCCACCGGAAGGACAACACCCCCGTCACCGTCAGCGCCACCATGGAAGACCTGATCGAGCGGGCCTCCAAGCAGAACTTCATCCCGGTGATCGACGACCGAAATACCTTCATCGGCATCGTCACCCGCCGCGCCATCATCAAGTACTGCCAGAAGGTGCTGCTGGGCCAGAAGGCCGCTACATA
>JAFQSI010000008.1 GCA_017409645.1 Oscillospiraceae bacterium
GTATGTGCATCCTGCTCTTCGGCGGCCTGCTGAACCGGCTGCTGCAGCCGCGGTATCTGGATTGACGCTGTTGGCATCCTTCGGATGCCGGGGAACGGATTGCCACGGCCTGCGGCCTCGCAAGGACAGTAAGATTGTGACCTGTCAGCGTAAAAAATGATGCGGCGTGTAACGAAACGCTTGTCATTGCGAGGAGGGCAAAGTCCGACGTGGCAATCCGTGCTCCTGCAATGCGGCGCATTGCATCAGCCGAAGGCTGACAAATTGTTGAATTTCCGGAAATTTCCGACATTCTTTATATCTTGTTCACACTTATTCTCTATGATGCATCCTGTGGAGGTGCATATTCATGTTTGGACTTGTCAACGCCTCGCTCGAAGAGCTGAGCGCGCAGCAGCGCAGCCGCTATCAGGCGGTCTACTGCGGCATCTGCCGGGCCATCCGGGAGACGGACGGTCAGCTGTGCCGCCTGGGCCTGAGCTACGACATGGCATTCCTGGCTCTGCTGCACATGAGCCTGTATGAACCTGAGGAACAAAACGGCGAGGGACGCTGCATCGCCCACCCGGCCAAGCGCCGTCCCTGGACCGACAATGAATATATCCGCTACGCCGCCCGGATGAATGTGGCCCTGGCCGCCTACAAGGCCCGGGACGACTGGGACGACGACGGCAAGCGGTCCGCCCGGCTGATGGCGAAGCTTTTCGGCAAAAACGAGCGGGAGATCGAGGCGGCCTACCCCCGCCAATGCCGGGCCATTTCCGAATGTATCCGGCAGCTGGGCGCCCTGGAACGGGGCGGCTGCGCCAATCCGGACGAGCCAGCCAATTGCTTCGGCGCGCTGATGGCCGAGCTTCTTGTCTACCGGGAGGACCGGTGGGCAGAGGATCTGCGGCAGGTGGGCTTCTACCTGGGCCGGTTCATCTACCTGGCCGACGCGGCCATCGACTACCGCCGGGACGTCAAGCACGGCAAATACAACCCCTTCGCCGCCGCGGGCGGCACGGAAGATCACGAAAAATGGGAGCAGTATCTGGTGCTGGCCATGGCCGGCTGTACCGACGCCTACGAGCGGCTGCCCCTGGTGGAGGATAAGGGTATCCTCGACAATATTTTGTACAGCGGCGTCTGGCTGAGCTATCGGCGGATGCAGCGAGAGAGTGGGAAGGAGAACCAAGATGGCTGATCCGTATCAGATCCTGGGCGTCGACCGGGACGCCTCGGACGAGGAGATCAAGCGCGCCTATCGAAAGCTTGCCAAGCAGTACCACCCGGACACCAATCCGGGGGACGCCTACGCGGCGAAGAAGATGCAGGAGATCAACGACGCCTACGACCAGATCAAGAACCCCGAAAAATACCGCGGTCCGGCCTCCGGCGGCGGTCAGGGCTACAACCCCTACAGCCAGTCCGGCTACGGCGGCTACAGCTACGGTCCCTTCGGCGGCGGCTACTACCAGCAGCAGCGAAGCTACAGCCAGCGCTACGCCGATCCCCATATGCAGGCCGCCTACAACTACATCCTCTACCGCCGCTACCGGGAGGCTCTGAATGTCCTGAACCAGTCCGAGGGCGTCCGGGGCGCCGA
>JAFQSI010000075.1 GCA_017409645.1 Oscillospiraceae bacterium
GGCGTTCAGGATCAAGCTCAGCTTGCAGCTGACCAGATCGATGCAGTCGGCGATATAGTCGTAATCGGTGTCGAAGAAGGCGTCCTTGTCCTCCTCGGTGTAGAGCTTGCAGATGGCCCGGACCCGGCAGTCGGGGTTGATGTCCCGGATGCGCGCGGCCATGGCCTCGGCCTTGTACATGCCCAGGGTGGAGTGGAGGGCGCACAGCTGGCGGTTCAGGTTCGACATGCCCACGGTGTCGTTGTCCACCAGGGTGATGGCGCCCACGCCGGAGCGGGCCAGGGCCTCTGCGGTATAGCTGCCCACGCCGCCGATGCCGAAAACGGCAACGTGGCTGCGGCGGAGCTTCCCGAGGGCGTCATCGCCTAGGGCCATCTGAAGCCGGATGAAGGGATTGTCCATAATCATACCTCGCTGAAAAAACAGGCCGCAGTTTCTGCGGCCTGTTGATTTGTTTTTTTGGGGATCAGGCGTTGCCGCTGAGCATCAGGTCGGTCTGAACATACTTGGTGTTCTTGACGACCAGCTCGGCAGCCTCGATCAGGCCGGTCTCCCAGGCGGACATATCGCTGCTGCGCAGCTGAGTCTCGATCAGGGTGTCGCGGTAGGTCTTCTCAGAGGTGCCGACGAAGTACATGACGTGGCAGCCGTACTCCGTTTCCACGATGGCGGTGTCGCCGGTCTTGCGGGCGGCGTCGAAGCACCAGTCGTTGAAGGCGGCGACCATCTGGCCGGGGTAGACGTCCTCATACAGGCCGCCGTTCTCCTTGGAGCCGGGGTCGGTGGTCTTCTCGGTGGCCAGGGCAGCGAAGGCCTCCTCGGTCTGCTCACCGGCCTGGAAGGTGGCCAGGATCTCGTCAGCCTGGGACTTGGCCAGCTGCTTCTCCTTGTCGTTGTAGGTGGTGGTGCCGGTGGTCTCGTCGTAGGTGCCGCCCTCGTAGGAGACGAGGATGTGACGGACGTTGACCAGGTTGGTCAGGTTGTCGTCCTTGCCCTCGAACAGGACCACATAGTAGCCGGCGACGGACTTGCCGCCCTCCTCGTTGGTGTACTCGCTGGCGATGACCTCGATGTCGCCGGCCTGACGGCTGGAATCGGCGACCCAGGACTGGATCGCGGCGGGGACATTGGCGTACATGGTGTCATGGGCGTGGGTGGACTTGGCGTTCTCGACCTCGGCGTTGATGGGCAGAGCGGCGATGGCGGCATCCAGCTCCTCGGCGTTGGTGGCGGCGGCCAGAGAGTTGGCAGCGGCCTCACAGGCGGCGCGGCCGGCCTCCATCTCCTCGTCGGAGTAGGTCTTGGTGCCGTCCTCGTTCTCGGTGCCGCCCTCGTAGAACTTGGTGTTGGCCATATAATAATAATGGTAGGAGAAGGCGGAGAAGGCGGCGGGGTTCTCGGCGTCCTTGGCGTCCAGAGCGGCCTCGTCATAGACCAGGGACTCGTTCTTGGCGACGGCGTACTCCTGGGCGATCAGCTGGACCTCGGCGTACTCGCGGAAGGTCTTCTCGTTGCAGCCCTTGCCGTAAACGGCGGCGATGTAGGAGTCGGCGGAGGGGAAGCCCCGCAGGACGGCGGTCATCTCCATGTTCTCGACGGTGGCGTCGATGGTGGCCTTGCCCTCGTCGCTCAGGGTGAAGCCCTCAGCCTTGGCGGCGTTGTAGACGGCGTACATGTTCTGGGCGCCGGTGGTGGCCTGATCCAGGAAGTAGTCGGCCCAGGTCAGCTCGTCAGTCTCGCTGTAGAACTGCTCGTCCAGGGGCTTGGTGGTGTCCAGACCGAACAGGGAGACATACTCGCCGGACTGCTCCAGGAAGCCGTTGACGGAGTCGATGTAGTAGTGATTCAGCTCGGCAGCGCTGACCTTGGTGCCGCCGACGGTCAGGGCGGTGGTGCTGCGCTGGAGCATGCCGCTGCTGGTGACGCGGCTTACGATGACGACCAGGATCATCACCGCGATGGCGGCGGCGAACAGGCCGGTGTACAGGCGGAGCTTCTTGGTTTCCTTCTGCTCCTGCAGCTGCTTCTCGGTCATAGCGGCTGCGTTCAGCTCCTTGCGGAGCTTCTTCTTGCTGGATGCGCTCATGTTATCATTTCCTCTCGTGATAGATCGCTTATGCCGCCGCGCGCGGCATAGACCCGTTCATTATACAGCATGACTTTCCCGGTTGCAAGTGGAAATTCTCTCAAAAACGGGAAAAACAGGAAAAATTCAGAAATAAAAAAGAGGCACACCCGAGGGTGTGCCTCTGCCCGCTTTGGCCGTGTGCATCCAGATGATGACCTGCACGAACGAGCAGGTGGGTCGCCTCTCTGGGTCTTATCTGCTCCCAACATCCACCCAACGTCGAAGCGTGGGCGGGAGGTCTGCAAGCCGACCGAGAAGTGTCAGGCGTCCCGGATCAATGATGTGGGTCCAAACGGACACATCACGCACCAAGCAGGGGTATGAACTTGTTATGGGTCAGTCCTCGTCCTCTTCTTCTTCTTCGTAGAGGGCGTCCATCATCAGGTTGTAGATGGTTTCCAGCTCCTGCTCATCCTCAATGGCGCACAGGATGATCTCGCCGTCTTCCTCCACGTTTTTCAGGATACTGACCTCCAGATCGGCCTCCTCGTCCGCATCGACGGCGGGGATGACGGCCTGATAGGTAGCGCCATTATATTCCATGGACATCAGGACCTCCAGCTCGAACTCCTCGCCGTCCTCGTCCACGATGGTGATATAATCGCTGCCGTAGTTGTCTGCCATTTGCTGTTAGCCTCCGTGGGATTTCTTATGGGCATATTGTACAGCGAAACCGCGATAAAATCAAGTCCAAATTTTGCAGAAAGTCAGTCCAGATAGTTTTCCAGGATCAGCCACAGCTCTTCACGGGTCTCGGCCCGGATCCCACGGCGCAGCTGGAGCCGGTCGGCGGGGGGAAGGGTGTCCTCCCGGATGTCGTAGATCTGGACCGGGTGGGGGTCGCCGTCGTGCCAGAGGGCCAGCCGCTCCCGGCAAATCCCCAGGATGAAGCCGGGCAGCAGCGCCATGGTGCAGATTTTTCTGATGCGTTTATCCATACCGATCCCTCCACCGGCAGTATATGTGCTTTTTTAAGGAATATTCATAATTTATCTCTTTCGTTTTCCCGTGAGCCGTGCTATAATATGATGAACTGTTATGGTCGCATGGTGCGGCCATCGGGCAGATATTGCAGTCACACTTCAATTTCGGAGGTAAACGATATGGCAATGAACAAAAAAAAGAAACCGGATCGTCAGGAATGGAAGCTCCCTGCGTCGCTGCAGGTGCTGCGGGGCGTGCTGGGTGCGGCCCTTTCCGTGGCGAAGATCGCCGTCGGCGGCATCGTGACGGTGCTGCTGATCGTTGTGGTCTGCTGCATCGTGGTGGTCGGCGCGGCCGGCGACTACCTGGAGCAGGATGTCATCCCCGGCATTACCTTTGACGCCGAGGACTTCAGCCTGGATCAGACGTCCTTTATTTACTATGTGGACGCCAACGGCGAAATTCAGGAATACGAAAAGATCAACACCAGCACCGACCGCCAGTGGGCCACCATCGATGAGATCCCCGAGGATCTGATCCATGCGGCCATCGCCATCGAGGATCACCGCTTCTACGAGCATCAGGGCGTCGACTGGCTGACCACGGTCCAGGCCTGCGCCAACATGTTCTTCGGCAGCGAGTCCACCTTCGGCGGCTCCACCATCACCCAGCAGCTGATCAAGAACCTGACCGGCGACAACTCCGTCACCGTCCAGCGAAAGGTGGAGGAGATCTTCCGGGCCCAGAAATTCGAGCAGGAGAACGACAAGGATACCATCATGGAGTGGTACCTGAACACCGTCTACTTCGGCAAGCTCAAGTACGGCGTCAAGTCCGCCGCCATGTACTATTTCGGCAAGGATCTCGATGAGCTGACCACCGCCGAGTGCGCCAGCCTGATCTCCATCACCAACAACCCCTCCCTCTTCAACCCCTACTCCCGTCCCCAGAAGAACCGCGAGCGTCAGGTGAACGTCCTGTGGGTCATGGAGCAGCAGGGCTGGATCACCGAGGAGGAGTACCAGGAGGCCCTGGCCCAGGAGATGGTCTTCACCCAGGGCGACGAGAACAAGCAGATCTTCGTCTGCACCGAGTGCGGCTTCAAGGGCGAGGCCAAGGACTATGACCGGGACCGCAGCCCGGACCTGGGCGCCGATTACGGCCCCGGCGAGAACATCTACTACTGCCCCCAGTGCGAGCATCGCAACGAGTTCCATGTGCAGAAGACCAGCGACGTCTATTCCTGGTATACCGAGATGCTCCTGGACGATGTGGCCTACGACCTTTGTATGCTCAACGGCGACGAGTGGAACAATGACACGAAGAAGACCTACCTGGAGCTGATCAAGCTCGGCGGCTATCATATCTACTCCTGCATCGATGTGGAAGCCCAGGAGATCATGGACTCCATCTACACCAACCTCGATCAGGTGCCCGACACCAAGAGCGCCCAGCAGCTGCTGTCCGCCGCGGTCCTCATCGACAACCGCACCGGCGATATCGTCGCCGTGGAGGGCTCCGTCGGCCTGAAGGAGAGCTATGACGCCACCAACCACGCCACCGAGGACGATCCCAAGCAGACCGGCTCCTCCATGAAGCCCGTGGCGGTCTACGGCCCCGCCTTCGAGAGCGGTCAGATCAGCCCCGCTACCTGCCTGCCCGACCTGCCCCTGAGCTATTCCGGCGGCAAGCGTTTCCCCAACAACGTCACCCGCCGCTACAACGTGGGCAACACCGTCTTCGACGGCGTCGTCGAGTCCAACAACACCATCTCCGTCCACACCCTGAAGGAGATCGGCCTGGAGTACGCCTTCAACTTTGCCAGCCAGAAGTTCCGCATCGACGGCCTGGTCCGCAAGGAGACCACCGAGTCCGGCCGTACCATCAGCGATATGGACTACGCACCCCTGGGCCTGGGCGCACTGAGCTACGGCGTCAGTGTCGAGGATATGGCCAACGCCTACGCCACCTTCCCCAACGGCGGCGAGTTCCGGGAGGCCCGGACCTACACCAAGGTCTATGACTCCGACGGCAACCTGATCCTGGACAACACCCAGGAGACGGAACAGATCCTGTCCGAGAAGGCCAACAACTACGTCAACTACTGCCTGCGGGGCGTGGTCAACAACAACTCCGCCGTGCAGCTGAGCGCCACCGCCGCTGCCGGCAAGACCGGTACCACCTCCGACGCCCGGGACCGCTGGTTCTGCGGCTACACCGATTACTACACCCTGGCCGTCTGGTGCGGCTACAAGCAGCCCGAGGAGATCAAGGTCACCTCCGGCACCGGCTCCAACCCCGCCTGCACCATGTGGGCCAAGGTCATGAAGAAGCTCCACGAGGGCAAGGAGTGGCGGGAGGTCAGCAACACCTCCGGCATGAAGAGCTACTCCGTCTGCATCGACTCCGGCGGAAATGCCACTGCTGCCTGCTCTGCCGATCCCAGAGGCAACCGTGTCCAGTCCGTCAAGGCCTACTCCGAGGACAAGCCCACCAAGGCCTGCGACAAGCACATCACCGTGGATTGGTGTTCCACCGGCAACGGTGCCGCAACGGAGTACTGCCGTCTGGCCGGCGCTTCCATCACCAGCCGCGGCCTGGTCAAGTACACCAAGGCAGAGGTGGAAAACATCATCAAGGCCGGCAATGTCCGGGGCTTTGATGAGAGCCTCGTGTACCTGATGAACGGCGACAAGGGCGCGCCCATGCACACCTGCACCGTCCACACCGCCGCCAGCATCCTTCCCCCCGCACCCAGCGAGCCCAGCGGCCCCGTGGGCGGCGGCGATACCGGCGCGGACGCCGGTGAGCAGGCTCCCGCGACTCCCTGACTTTCAGGAGGTAGAAAGAAACTATGATTTGGATTTCCGATGAATGGAAGGACTATGAGGTCCTGGACGCCAGCGACGGCGAGCGTCTGGAGCGCTGGGGAAAGCACATCCTGGTGCGCCCCGACCCCCAGGTGATCTGGAATACCCCCAAGATCGACCGGAACTGGAAAAATTACGACGCCCGGTACCTGCGCTCCAACACCGGCGGCGGCCGGTGGACCGACCACGATCTGCCTGAGCGCTGGCAGATCAAATACAAGGATTACCTGACCTTCAATGTCAAGCCCATGAATTTCAAGCACACCGGCGTCTTCCCCGAGCAGGCCGCCAACTGGGACTTCATCCGGGAGAAGGTCGCTTCCCGGGCCTCCCGGAAGCCTGTCCGGGTGCTGAACCTGTTCGCCTACTCCGGCGGCGCCACCCTGGCTGCCGCCGCAGGCGGTGCGGAGGTCTGGCACGTGGACGCCAGCAAGGGCATGGTCGCCTGGGCCAAGGAAAATGCCCAGGCCAGCGGCCTGGCTGACCGGCCCATCCACTGGATCGTGGATGACTGCGCCAAATTCATCCAGCGGGAGATCCGCCGGGGCCGCCGCTACGACGGCATCATCATGGACCCCCCCAGCTATGGCCGGGGACCCTCCGGCGAGATCTGGAAGATGGAGACTTCCTTCTATCCGTTCCTGCAGGAGGTGGTGAAGGTCCTTTCCGACGATCCGCTGTTCGTCATCATCAATTCCTATACCACGGGACTGGCCCCCAGTGCCGTGGGCTATGTCTCCGACACGGTCTTCACCGCGAAATTCGGCGGAAAGACCGAGAACGGCGAGCTGGGTCTGCCCGTCAAGTCCAGCGGCTTCGTGCTGCCCTGCGGCGCAGCGGGCCGGTGGACCCCGGACTGAGGAGGGCTGGTATGTCTGCCATTAAAGTGGAGAAGCTTGCATACAGCTACGTCGGTCTGGAGCAGGGCCAGAGCGTGAAGGTCTTTGAGGATCTCGACCTCGAGATCGAGCAGGGCACCTTCGTCGCCATCCTGGGCTCCAACGGCTCCGGCAAAAGCACCCTTGCCAAGCATTTCAACGCCATTCTGCTCCCCGGCGGCGGCAAGTGCCATGTCTACGGCATGGACACCGCCGATGAGGAGCTGCTGATCCCCATCCGCCGCAGCGTGGGCATGGTCTTCCAGAACCCCGACAACCAGATCGTGGCCAACGTGGTGGAGGAGGATGTGGCCTTCGCCCCCGAAAATCTGGGCGTGGCCAGCCCCATGATCCGCCATCGGGTGGACAACGCCCTGAAGCAGGTGGGCATGTACCACTACCGGACCCATGCCCCCCATCTGCTCTCCGGCGGTCAGAAGCAGCGCATCGCCATCGCCGGCGTCATCGCCATGGAGCCCAGGTGCATCGTCCTCGACGAGCCCACCGCCATGCTCGACCCCAAGGGCCGCCGGGAGGTCATGGAGACGGTGGCGCGGCTGAATAAGGAAAAGGGCATCACCGTGGTCCTGATCACCCACCACATGGACGAGGCCGCGAAGGCCGACCGGGTGGTGGTCATCCACAAGGGCGTCGTCCGGGCCGACGGCCGTCCGAAGGAGGTCTTCTCCGATATCGATTATATGCATGAGCTGGGCCTGGCGGCTCCCGAGACGGTGGAGCTTTGCCATGAGCTGAACAAACTGGGCTATGCGCTGCCCCTGGACCTTCTGGAGTCCGAGGACTGCGCCCAGGCTCTGTACAACGCATTGGGAGGGAACTGATATGGCACCGATCCTGGAAGTCAGAAATCTCACCCATGTTTATTCCGCCGGAACGCCCTTTGAACACAGGGCCGTCGATGACATGAGCTTCTCCGTACAGCGGGGCGAGTTCATCGGCATCATCGGCCACACCGGCTCCGGCAAGTCCACCCTGATGCAGCACCTGAACGGTCTGCTCAAGCCCACCTCCGGCCAGGTCCTCCTGGACGGTGTGGACATCCACAGCGACAAAAAATTCACCCGTCAGGCCCGGTTCCGGGTGGGACTGGTGTTCCAGTATCCCGAGTACCAGCTCTTCGAGGAGACGGTATACAAGGATATCGCCTTCGGCCCGAAGAATATGGGCCTGAAGGCCGAGGAGATCGACCGCCGTGTCCGGGAGGCCGCGAAGCTCGTGGGCCTGACGGATGCGCAGCTGGAGGTTTCCCCCTTCGACCTGTCCGGCGGACAGAAGCGCCGGGTCGCCATCGCCGGCGTCATCGCCATGGAGCCGGAGGTGCTGATCCTGGACGAGCCCACCGCGGGTCTGGACCCCGCCAGCCGGGCCGGGATCCTGGAAAACATCGAGACGTACCGCAAAACCAAGAACGCCACCATCATGATGGTCAGCCACTCCATGAACGATGTGGCCCGTCTGACGGAGCGGCTGCTGGTGCTGAGCGGCTCGAAGCTCGCCATGGACGGCACTCCCGCCCAGGTCTTCACCCGGGCCGACGAGCTGCTGGATATGGGCCTGGACATCCCCGACGTCACCCGGGTCTTCCTGCGGCTGAAGCAGCTGGGACTGCCCCTGGAGCCCGTTTACACCATCGAGCAGGCAGTTGCCGCCGTGAAAAAGCTGAAGGAGGGGAAGTAATATGCTCAAGGACATCACCCTCGGCCAGTATTTCCCCGGCGACAGCTATATCCACCGCCTGGACCCCCGGACCAAGCTCCTTATGGTCGTGGTCTACATCGTGGCGCTGTTCATGGCCTCGAACTGGCTGGCCTATGGTCTGGTCGCCCTGTTCCTGGCGGCCTGCATCAAAATTTCCATGATCCCCCTGAAAGCCATCACCCGGGGCATGAAGCCGGTGCTGGTGATCGTGGTCTTCACGGGTGTGCTGAACCTGTTCTTTACCCCCGGCACCCACGAGATCGTCAACATCTTCGGCTTCTCCCTGACCTGGGAGGCGGTGGAGCGGGCTGTGCAGATGATCCTCAGGATCATGCTGCTGATCACCGGCACCTTTTTGCTCACCTACACTACCTCTCCCATCGCCCTGACCGACGGCCTGGAGCGGCTGCTGGATCCTCTGAAGGCCATCAAGTTCCCTGTTCATGAGCTGTCGATGATGATGTGCATCGCCCTGCGGTTCATCCCCACCCTCATCGAGGAGACGGACAAGATCATGTCCGCCCAGAAGGCCAGAGGTGCGGATTTTGAGTCCGGCTCCCTCATGGACCGGGCCAAGGCGCTGATCCCCATCCTGGTGCCACTGTTCATCTCCGCTTTCCGGCGGGCCGATGAGCTGGCCACCGCCATGGAGTGCCGCTGCTACCAGGGCGGCGAGGGCCGCACCAAGCTCAAGCAGCTGCACTACACCCAGCTGGATTTCACCGCCTATGCCATCGGTGCGGTGCTGATCCTGGGCGTGCTGGCGGCTGGCCGGATCGGATAAGGGGGGGCGTATGCGCAACATTGCCCTGTATGTCACCTACCTCGGCACCCATTACCACGGCTGGCAGGTCCAGAAAAGATTAGCCACCGTGGGCCAGACTCTGGAGGATGCCTGCACCATGGTGGTGGGCCACAAGGTCCACGTCACCGGCTGCGGCCGCACCGACGCGGGCGTCCACGCCAAGTGCTATGTGGCCAATTTCCGCACCGATTCCCGGATCCCCGTGGACCGGCTGCCCTACGCCCTGAATACCCACCTGCCCCACGACATCGTGGTCACCAAGGCCTTTGAGGTCCACGAAAGCTTCAACGCCATCGGCTCCTGCGTCCGGAAGGAGTATACGTATCTGATCTACAACTCCCGGATCAAGGACCCCTTCTATGTGGACCGGGCCTGGTTCTACCCCAAGCACCTGGACGAGAAAGTCATGCAGGCTGCCGCCGACCAGTTCGTGGGCACCCATGACTTCGCCGCCGTCCGCTCCGTGGGTACGGATGTGAAATCCACCGTCCGGACTGTATACTATTATAAAGTGGAGCGCCACGGGGACCTGCTGGCCCTGAAGGTCTGCGCCAACGGCTTCCTGTACAACATGGCCCGAGCCATGGCGGGCACCCTGGTCTACGCCGCCGAGGGCAAGATACAGCCCCACGAGATCGGCGCCATCCTGGACTCCGGCAACCGCACCGCCGCCGGTCCCACCGTCCCGCCGGGAGGTCTTTATATGACGCACCTGTGGTACGACGATGGGAATGAGTGTTTTGAGGTGGAAAATCCCATTACGTTTTAACAAATTATTAGTATCTTTTTGTTCGGAGGTATGATATCATACCTCCGAACGATTATTTTTCCCCGCGTGGGGAAAGGAGTGATATCTATGCAGATGAAGCTCTGCACCAAATGCAAGAAGCGTATGGCTGTGGTCTTTATCTCCCGGATGGACGGGAGCCAGACCACCAACGAGGGCTACTGCCTGAAGTGTGCCCGGAGCCTGAATATTCCCCAGATCGGCGACTTCATGAGCAAGATCGGCATTGCCGAGGAGGACCTGGAGCTGATGGAGGATGAGATGGCCAATATGTTCGGCCAGATCGCTCCGGAGAGCGAGGACGATGACGACGAGGTGGACAGCCAGACGGCCACCTTCCCCCTGCTGAACCAGCTCTTCGGCTCCCATCCCATGCAGCAGAAGAACGACCTGCCCGCCGAGCGGCCCAAGAAGGCTGAGAAGGAGGAGAAGCAGGAGAAGGGCAAGAAAAAGCACAAGAAGCACAAATTCCTGGACTCCTACTGCATGGACCTGACCGGCCGCGCCCGGGAGGGCAAGCTCGACAAGGTCATCGGCCGGGATGTGGAGACGGAGCGGGTCATCCAGATCCTCAACCGCCGCCAGAAGAACAACCCCTGTCTCATCGGTGAGCCCGGCGTCGGCAAGACTGCCATCGCCGAGGGTCTGGCCCAGCGGATCGCCGCGGGCAATGTGCCCTACAAGCTCCGGGACAAGGAGGTCTTCCTGCTGGACCTGACCGCCCTGGTGGCGGGTACCCAGTTCCGCGGCCAGTTCGAGAGCCGCATGAAGAGCCTGGTCAGCGAGATCAAGGAGTGCGGCAACATCATCCTGGTCATCGACGAGGTCCACAATCTGGTGGGTGCAGGCGATGCCGAGGGCTCCATGAACGCCGCCAACATCCTCAAGCCCGCATTGAGCCGCGGCGAGGTCCAGATCATCGGCGCCACCACCTTCACCGAATACCGCAAGTACATCGAGAAGGACGCCGCCCTGGAGCGCCGGTTCCAGCCCGTGTCCGTGGACGAGCCCACCATCGAGGAGGCCGCCCAGATCATGCAGGGCGTTGCCAAGGCTTACGAGGAGTTCCACATGGTCAGGATCAGCCCGGAGATCGCCCGCCAGTGCGTCATCCTCTCCGAGCGCTACATCACCGACCGGTTCCTGCCCGACAAGGCCATCGACCTGCTGGACGAGGCCTGTTCCGATGTGAACCTGAAGAACAAGGAGCTGAGCCAGCTGGCCGAGCTGCGCAAGGAGCGGGACGACTACGAGCTGGAGCTTCGTATGATCAACGAGGACACCGAGAACCAGGACTTCGAGCGCATGGCGACCCTGCGCAGCAAGCTCATGCAGCTGGCCGCGAAGATCGAGGAGCTGGAGAAGGTGCCCCTGCCCGCCGTGACCATGGAGAATCTGGCCCGGATCATCGAGCTGTGGACCAAGATCCCCGCCTCGAAGATCAAGGCCCAGGAGTATCAGCAGATCAAGGGCCTGGCCGACCGGCTGAAACAGCACATCGTGGGCCAGGATCAGGCCGTGGAGGCCGTCTCCAGGGCCATCCGCCGGAACCGGGTGGGCATCTCTCCCAAGAAGCGGCCCGTGTCCTTCATCTTCGTCGGCCCCACGGGCGTGGGCAAGACGGAGCTGGTCAAGCAGCTCTCCGGTGACCTCTTCGACAGCGTGGACAGCCTGATCCGTCTGGATATGTCCGAATATATGGAGAAGCACACCGTCTCCAAGCTCATCGGCTCCCCTCCGGGCTACATCGGCTATGACGAGGCGGGCCAGCTGACGGAGAAGATCCGCCGCAAGCCCTACTCCGTGGTCCTCTTCGACGAGATCGAAAAGGCCCACCCCGATGTGCTGAACGTGCTGCTGCAGGTCCTCGACGACGGCCGCATCACCGATGCCCAGGGCCGTGTGGTGAATTTCGAGAACACCGTCATCGTCATGACCTCCAACGCCGGCTCCGAGGGCCGGGTGGGCGGCCTGGGCTTCGGCCGGACCGCCGACGATCAGTCCCGGGAGAAGACCATGAAGGCCCTGCGGGAGTTCCTGCGGCCTGAATTCCTCAACCGGGTGGACGAGATCATCAGTTTCAACCACCTGACCGAGGAAAATTTCCGGGGCATCGCCGACATCATGCTCGCTGAGCTGAAGGAGAGCCTGACGGCCCGGGGCCTGGAGCTGAGCTGGGATGAGGAGCTGCGGGAGTATCTGGTGAAGAAGGCCTATTCCGTCACCTACGGCGCGAGAAATCTGCGCCGGACCATCCAGAAAGATCTGGAGGACCCCATCTCCGAAGCCATCATCGATTCCTTTGAGGAGCCCATCTCCCGCCTGGCCATCCGGGTGGTGGAGGACGCCATCGTCCTGGACAAGGAATAACGCAAAATGCGGCAGAATTTTTCTGCCGCATTTTTTGTAAGGTTTTCCCTTTGAAAAACACCAATGGATGAAGGAGGTGAGGACGTGGAGCCTTTTGAAGAGATTTATCGGGAATACTTTCGGGATGTGGAGCTGTATCTGCTGGCCCTGTGCAGGGACGCTCAGCTGGCCGCGGAGCTGACGGCCCAGGTGTTTTTCACGGCACTGGAGAAGTATCCCGAGTTTCGGGGTGAGTGCCATGTGAAGACCTGGCTCTGTGCCATCGGGCGGAATCTGTACCTGTCCCATCTGAGGAAGGCCGGAAAGGATCTGCCCCTGGAGGAATCGATGATCGATCCCGGCGTCAGCATCGAGGAGCGGCTGGAGGACCATGACCAGGCCATGCGCATCCACAAGGTCCTCCACGGCCTGCCGGAACCGTATAAGGAGGTCTTCTCCCTCCGGGTCTTCGGCCAGCTCTCCTTCGCCCAGATCGGGGAAGTATTCGGAAAAACGGCAAACTGGGCCTGCGTGACCTACCACCGGGCCAAATCGAAGATCCAGGAGGCGATAAAATGAACATTACCTGTGACATGATCCGGGACCTGCTGCCCCTGTACGCGGAGGAGCTGGCGAGCCGGGATTCTGCGGCGGCGGTGCAGGAGCATCTGCAGGGGTGCAGCGAATGCCGGCGGGTCTATGAGGACCTGAAAAAAAGTCCCGTCGTGGTTCACGACGGGCCGGTGCTGGAAGCAGTGCGCCGGGGGCTCTGGAAGCGCAGATTCCTGACGGCGCTCTGCGCGGTGCTGGTGGTCTGCGCCCTGGGCTGCTGGGGCTTAAGCTGGCTGACGGCGCCGATCTATCTGGACAAAAGTGTCATCACAGACATTGTGGACAACGACGACGGCACGGTGACCATCTCCATGGACGCAGCGGCTGCGGGACGACAGACCTTCCAGCTGGAGATCGATCCGTCGCCCGCTGGTGAGACCTTCGTCATCTGGACCAGCCGTTGGCTGGAGTACAGCTGGTCCGAGCCAATCCCGCGGCCCTTTGCAATCACGCGGTCCGTGACCCACAACGGCATCTATTATTTCACGGGTGTTGCAGGGGAAGAAAATCTGCTGATCTACGAAAATCCGCAGAAATACATCAACGGCGGCGTGATAAGTCTGCCCAGGCTGTATCTGAGCTATTATTTCGCGGCATCCGTGGCTGTCGGTGCGGCACTGCTGTGCCTGGCTGCTCTGCTGCGGAGAAAGCGGGCAGGGAAGTGGCTGGCGCTGACCGGCTCCTTCCTGTGCTGCTACGGGCTGTGCCAGGGCATCGTCTGCGGCTTCACCTTCACCATCTTCTTTGCACAGCAGGAGCTGTTCTGGGGCCTGTCCATGGGTTCATGCCTGTGGGGCGCGGGGGTCTGCGTCTGGAACATGCGGAAACGATAAGAAGGAGGGCTTTCGCCCTCCTTTCAGGCTGTCGAAGAACCTATATTTCTGAGCGCACCGTAGGGGCGACCCTTGGTCGCCCGCCGAAAAACAGCGTTTTTCGGATTTTCCGAAGGAAAATAAGCCTGTTTTTCGCCTTACGGCGACAGATTTTGCTTTACAAAATCTGCGGGCGATCAAGGATCGCCCCTACGAGTACCTTTTTCGACACGCTGGAAGGAGGGCTTTCGCCCTCCTTTTCTTACATCTCTGCGGTCATCTTGTCCACCACGTTGTAGACGGCGTCCTCCACCTTTTCGGCGGCCTGGGCGGCCATCTGACGGGCGGTGCAGCTGCGGGGGAGCATCATCACGGTGACGGCGCCGCCGATCATGCCCGCGCCCAGCGCCAGGGGCCAGAGCTTCATAGCGTTCCCTCCTTTTCAGTTGGTTCACCGTTAGTCTGCCCGGAGATTTCGGGAAAAAAGCTGTATTTTCTCTTTTCTCGTGGCAGAATTTGTGTTATGATAAAAGAAAATGACCGGGAGGTATGTCCCATGTCCATGGATGTTCTGAAAAACAAGATCCGCAAGCTGCGCAATCCCTCTGCGCTGACCATCGCGCCCACCCTCGATACGCTGCCCCCTGCGTATCTGACGGAGTTCGAAAGCCCCGTCCGGGGCATGGGCGAATACTGCTGCCGCTGCCTGGAGGCCCTGAAGGGCCAGCTCCCGGCGGTGAAGGTCAGCTTCGGCGCCTTTTCCCTGCTGGGACCCGAGGGGCTTCAGGAGCTGCAGCGGGTGCTGGAGCTTGCCCACAAGCTGGGCTACTATGTGATCCTGGACTGGCAGCGGCAGGAGGATGAGTCCTCTGCCAAGGCTGCGGCGAAGCTGATCCTCTCCGGCGGCATGTGGAAATGCGACGGCGTGGTGCTGAGCTGCTATCCCGGCTCTGCCAGCGTCAAGCCCTACATCCTGGAGGCCAACAAGGAGAAGAAGGACGTCTATGTGGTCCTGAAGACCGCGGGCAAGTCCGGCTCGGAGCTGCAGGATCTGCAGACCGGCGGCCGGACCGTCTACACCGCCGCGGCGGACCTGCTGGCCCGCTGGGGCGACCAGACCCTGGAGCGCTGCGGCTACAGCCGGGTGGCGGGCGTGGGCTCTGCCAGCCATATGGCCTCCCTGCGGGTCCTGCGGGAGAAGTACCCGAAGCTGTTTTTGCTGGTGGACGGCCTGGAAGCGGGCAATGCCAACGCCCGGAACGCTTCCTTCGCCTTTGACAACATGGGCTACGGCGCGCTGGTCTGCTGCAATCTGCTGACCGCCTGGATCGAAAATCCCGCCAATGACCCCGTTGAGGAGATCGTGGCCGCGGCCCAGCGGATGAAGCGGAACGTCACGACCTATGTGACGGTGCTGTAAAGGAGTGGATTTATGCTGACCTGGACGTATCTTGTGTCGGAGATCACCGCGATGTTTGCGGTCTTCCGCTTCACAGAGGGAAAACGCTATGGATGGATCGGCCTTCTGATCTTTGCGCTGATATGCACAGTCGTGGGCATCTGCGGACTCTGGATCGCCGATGCAGAACATGAGCTGCTCCGGTGGCTGTACTGGGCGGTGCCTATGATCTGCGTGTTCCGCCTGGGCGATCTTTGGAAAAAACGGAAGTAAAAGCTGATAGGGTATGTACAGCGGCGCACCGGTTCGGTGCGCCGTTTGCCTTATCGGTCGGTGTTGCGGTTTCTGCCCCGCTGCTCGGTGGTGGTGTCAGAGGGGAGCGTGGTCTCCGGCTCAGGCACGGGGCTTTCGCCGGTGGCATCGGTGCCGGTCTCCGTGGGCAGCGTGGCATGGGGCCGGGTCGTCTCATGGGTGGCGGTGGGCATGGGCATCACGCTGGGACGGGTGCTTTCCTCGGTGATCATGCCGCCGGGATGGGTGCTGACATTGGCGGCGCAGCCGCAGCCCGTGAACAGGGCAGCGGTCAGGGCCAGCGCCAGGACCAGACAAAGGATCTGTTTCATATCGATTAC
>JAFQSI010000076.1 GCA_017409645.1 Oscillospiraceae bacterium
ACATTCATATTGGAGTGTTACTTATGGATTTCATCTATTCCGACCGTGAAATTGCGGTCATCATCAAGCCCGTGGGCGTGGATTCGGAGCATCAGGTCCCGGCCATGATCTCCGAGCAGCTGGGCGGCGGGGTCTTCCCCATCCACCGGCTGGATCTGAACGTGGGCGGCGTGATGGTCTACGCCCGGACAAAGCAGGCAGCGGCCCTGCTGAGCAGACTGGTCCAGGAGGGAAAGCTCGTCAAGGAATATCGGGCGCTGGTCCACGGCGTTCCCCCGGAAAGCGGGGTGCTGGAGGACTTTCTTTTCAAGGACAGCCGCAAAAACAAGGTCTTCGTGGTGAAAAAGGAGCGAAAGGGCGTGAAAAAAGCCAGCCTGGAATACACCCGGCTGACCGATTCCGACCCCTCTTTGCTGCACATCAAGCTCCACACGGGCCGCAGCCACCAGATCCGGGTCCAGTTTTCCAGCCGGGGCTTCCCCCTGGTGGGCGACCACAAGTACGGCTCCCGGGACGAGGCAAAGGAGCCGAAGCTGTTCTCCTGCCGGATCAGCTTTCCCTGGAAGGGAGAGACGAAGGTGTTCGAAGCATTTCCCGAATGGTAACCCCTGTAGGGGCGGGACATGCTCACAAAAAAGCCTGACCGCGAACGGTCAGGCTTTTTGCGTTGGAACTCAGAATCCGATCCCGGCGAAGGCCTGGACGGCCAGCCAGATGCCCAGGGCGCTCATGATGGGCGCAGCCTTGGCGGCGGGGCCGGAGGAGAGCCGGTCCTGGATGGAGGTGAAGGCCCAGGCCGCGGCGGTGAAGATCACGCAGCCGGTCAGGGCCAGACCCGGGACATGCTTCAGGGCCACCATGCCCGCCGCAGCGGGCAGGACGCCGAAGCTCAGGGCGGCGAAAACGGGAATGCAGATCCAGCAGCGCTTGGCGCCGGGAGCCAGATAGTGGTCCAGCACCAGAGCCACCAGGCAGATGCCGGTGATGGAAACGATGTCGAACTCCATCAGGATCAGCTGGGGGGACACCGCCCGGAGGACCACCATGACAGCCAGAACAGCAGCCAGGACGGCGATCAGCACCGTACTGAGGGTATATTTCTTGTCTTTCATGGCTTAACCTCCCCAGGAAGTGGCTTCGGTCGCCACATCGGCGCCGGTGACGAAGCCGACGGCGGAATTGACGCAGCGGACCACGGCCTTGCTGGTGACGGTGGCGCCGGTGATGGCGTCCACGGCCACCGTCTCGCCCTCGGGCGCAGCCTCGCCGGTGGCACCGGAGAAGGCGTCGGCACCGGAGGTGGCGACCTCGAAGGCCCCGGCGCTGTTGAGGAACTGGGCCAGGAATTCGTGGTCCGTCAGGGCGTTGCCGCCCAGACCGATCGTCTCATGGGCCTGGGTGACCACCAGACCGGTGACCTTGCCGGCGTTGCTGACGCCGATGAGCATGGTGATCTCGCCTGCGTAGCCGTAGGTGGAAGTCTCCACCACGAAGCCGATGTCGGACTTGTGGACAGAGCGGATGTTGGCGTCCTCGCCTGCGTAGGGCTCGACAGTGAACTCCTCCGCGCCGGGCAGCACGGTCTGCATCAGCTGCAGGTGATACGCTTCCGCGTTTTTCACCGCCAGGCCGTCCAGGCCCACACAAAGGCCCAGGAGGAGGGCAGCAGCCAGGATCAGAGCAATGATGGGCTTTTTCACTGGTTGTCGCCTCCTTTCACGGTGCCGAAGCGGCGGATGGGGGTCAGCCGGTCAATGAACCAGACCAGGGCGTTCATCAGCAGGATGGCGTAGGTGACGCCCTCGGGGAACAGGCCGAAGTAGCGGAAGAAGACGGTCAGCGCGCCACAGCCGATGCCATAGACGATCTGGCCCATGGGGGTGGCGGGAGAGGTGGCGTAGTCCGTCGCCATGAAGATGGCGCCCAGCATGACGCCGCCGGAGAACAGGGAGTAGAGCATCCAGTCAATGGGGGCATCGGTCTTGGCAAAGACCAGGGTCAGCACCGCCACGCTGCCCAGGTAGGCAGCGGGGATCCGGACGGAGATGACCTTCCGCCACAGCAGGTATGCACCGCCGACCAGCAGGGCCAGGGCGGAGATCTCACCGATGGAGCCGGGGCAGTTGCCCAGGAACATGTCCAGCACGGACTCCTCGGGCAGGGCGGGCATGACCATGTGGTGCAGGGGGGTGGCGGCAGTGACGCCGTCAACGCCCATGTAGCGGGTCAGGCCCACGGGATAGAGGACCATCATGGCAGCGCGGGCTGCCAGGGCGGGATTGAAGATATTCTGGCCCAGGCCGCCGCAGAGACACTTGACGAAGAGGATGGCAAAGACGCTGCCCAGGGCAGCCAGCCACAGGGGGCAGGTGTGGGGCAGGGTCATGGCCAGCAGCATGCCGGTGACGAGGGCGGAGCCGTCGACGGTGGTATTGCGGGTCTTGGTCAGCTTGGAGTAGAGCCACTCGGCGGCCACGGCCGTGGCCATGGTCACCAGCGTCAG
The DNA here is from genome assembly GCA_017409645.1 of Oscillospiraceae bacterium. GTDB lineage: Bacteria > Bacillota > Clostridia > Oscillospirales > Oscillospiraceae > Faecousia. The sequence continues at coordinate 2,504 of JAFQSI010000076.1, forward strand.
GATCAGCGCGTCCATGCCGAAGCGGACCACGCCCACCGCCAGGGCGGGGGTCAGGGCCAGCATCACATCGGCCATGATCCGGTTGGTCCGGAAATTACCCCGGATGTGGGGGGAAGATGCAACGGTCAGTTTCATTTTTTCTGGGCCTCCCTTACCATTTGCTTGCCCTTGCGGAAGGTCTCCACCAGGGGCAGCTTGCCGGGACAGGTGAAGGCGCAGCTGCCGCACTCCATGCAGTCCATCAGGTTCATCCGGTTCAGCTCGTCCACCCGGCCGCTATTCGTGAAGCGGTACATGTACAGCGGCTGCAGACGCATGGGGCAGACGGTGACGCACTTGCCGCAGCGCAGGCAGACAGGGTTCTCCGCCGCGCCGTTGACGTCCTTCAGCAGGCACAGGATGGAGTTCGTGGCCTTGACCACGGGAACGGACAGGTCGCCCTGGGCCACGCCCATCATGGGGCCGCCGGAGATGACCCGCTCGGTCTTGTCATGAAGGCCGCCTGCGATCTCGATGAGATCGTGGAAGCTGGTGCCGATGGGGACCATAAAATTCTGGGGCTCGGCGATGGCCTCGCCGGAGACGGTGACGATACGCTCCGTCAGGGCCTTGCCCTCGGTTGCGGCCCGGCAAATGGCGGCGAAGGTGGAGACATTGAACACGGCGCAGCCCACCTTCACAGGCAGCTGGCCCGGGGGCACCTGACGGCCGGTGACGGCCTGGATCAGCTGCTTCTCGGAGCCCTGGGGATAGCGGGTGGGCAGGACCACCAGCTCGATGTCGGGATAGCGGGGCAGGAGCTTCTTCAGCTCGGCGATGGCCTCGGTCTTGTTGTCCTCCACAGCCAGGACGGTCCGCTTGGGATCGAGCAGTCTGCGCAGGATCAGCATGCCCTCCAGGACCTCCGTGGGGTTGGTCCGCAGGAGGGTGTCGTCAGCGGTGATGTAGGGCTCGCACTCACAGCCGTTGGCGATCAGGGTGTCCACATTGCCCATGGCGCCCAGGGCCTTGACGTTGCCGGGGAAGGCCGCGCCGCCCATGCCCACGATGCCCGCCTCCCGGATGGCGTGGAGGATCTCGTCGTCGTTGTCGGCGTGGGGCATGGTGACGGACTCATTTTTGAAGTCGTTGGCGATGACCACGGCGTTGATCAGGGTGCCCCGGACATGGGGTCTGGGCTCGATGGCCTTGACCACGCCGGAGACGGAGGCATGGACGGGGACGCACAGACCCTCGCCGTCGCCGATCTTCTGGCCCTTGAGGACCCGGTCACCGACCTTCACCAGGGGCGTGCAGGGCGCGCCGATGTGCTGGAGCATGGGGATGACCACGGTGTCGGGCTCGATGCGCCTGATCTCGGGGGTCCGCTTGGACATTTCTTTGTTGTATTTGGGGTGGATACCGCCAAAAAACAGGTGTTTCATTCTGGTTTTCACCTCAATTTCAGGTTCTTATCAGATCTTCGAAGCCGGTGGAGTAGTACAGCTCTCCCTCGGCATCGACCCACATGGCGACGCTGTCGCATGCGTCCAGCAGCTTCTGTCCCTCCTCCATGGGAAGCAGGAACAGGGCCGTGGACAATGCGTCGGCCAGCCCCGAGTCGGGGCAGACCACCGTCACCGCCCGCCACAGCCTGCCCGGATACAGGGTATCCGGATCGATGATGTGGTGGTAGAATTCGCCGTCCACCAGGTAGGTCCGCTGGTAGTCGCCGCTGGTGACCATGCTGCCCTTTGTCAGGTACAGGGTGTGCAGGTACTCGCTCCCGCCGTCGGGGTCCTGGACGCCGACGACCCAGGGGGTGCCGCTCTCGTCCTTGGGGCCCGTGGCGCAGACGTTGCCGCCGACGCTGATGAGCAGTCCGGCGGGTGCCGTTTCGGCCACCCGCTGGACGGACCAGCCCTTGGCGATGGCGCCCACATCCAGCCGCAGATCGGGGTCGGTGATGGTGACGGTGCTGTTCTCCGGGTCAATGACCACGCTGTCCCAGCTTGTGTGCTTCGCAGCCTCTGCCAGGGCTTCGGCGTCGGGCAGGTATGCGTGCATCGGGTCGTCCAGGCCGTCATTTCTCGCCTCGTGCCAAAGGGCCAGCACGCTGCCCATGGCGGCGTTGACCCGGCCATCCGTCAGCTCATAATAGGCTTTGCAGTCCGTCAGCAGGTCGATGATGGCCCGGTCCACCTCGATGGCCTCGCCGGGGTGGTCGTTGATGGTCTTGAGATTGTTCAGCCCCTCATATTCATGGTAGATGTCGAAGAGCTGATGATAGACGAGGAGCCCGTCGTGGACCGCCTGGGCCTTTTCGGTGAAGGCCTCCTCGCTGGTGTCCCGGCCCACAACGGTGGTGACCGTGTCGAAAACGGTCAGAAAGGTCGCGGTGTACTGCTGCTGCTCTGTCCTGGCTCCATCGCAGCCGCAAAGCAGCAGCGCCAGGGCCAGAAGCAGCGGGAAAAATCGTTTCATCAGCCGCAGGCCTTCGCGATCAGAGCCTGGAAGCCGCCGATCTTGATGGTGACGGAGGAAACCAGGTCGGCATCGGTGGGCTTGGTAGTCTCGTCCACGGCGATGGAAGCGACCTCAGCGGGGGTCTTGCCGGTGATGTAGGCGGCGAAGGAAGCGGCCTGCTCATTCCACTCGGCGATGGCACCGCCCCAGGCGACCATGCCGTAGCCCTCGCCCAGCTCGTTCTTGGTAGCGATGGGAGCGGTCAGGTCGGTGGTGATGACGCCGGAGGCATCAAAGTTGACCTTGGCCTGGACGGAGTCGATCTGGGCGGAGGTGATGACGCCGTCGCGCAGGGTCAGAGCTGCGGCGTTCACATCCAGCTGGGCCAGGCCGGCATTCTCGGCGTCGGCAGAAGCGGAGCTGTCCACGGCGGGGATGATGGCCAGCTTCAGCTCGTCGCCGGACTGGGCACCCAGGTGCTGGGCATTGGCGGCAGCCTTCTCCACAGCGGCAACGTAGCCGCCCAGGTAGATGGTGGCGGTGGTGGCCAGGTCTGCATCAACGGCGTGGCCGGTCTCGTCCACGGCGCCGGAGCGCAGCTCTTCGACGGTCTTGCCGACGGCGTAGGCAGCCAGGGCGGCAGCCTGCTCGTTCCACTCGTACTGGGAGCCGGCGTAGGCCTTCATGCCGTAATTTTCGCCCAGCTCATTCTTGGTGGCGATGGGGGCGGTCAGGTCGGAGACGATATTGCCGCTGACATCGAACAGGACGGAAGTGCCGATGGAGTCGATGATGCAGCTCTGGATCACGCCATTGTCGTCCACAGTGACGGCGACGACGGAGACGTCATACTTGGCTTCGCCGTCGGCGTCGCCTGCGTTCTTGCTCTCAGCAGCGGAGGCGACGATGGCAACGCCGGTCTTCACGGCGCCCTCGGCGACGGGATCGGTCACGGCAGGAGCGTCGGGAGCGGTGGTTTCCACGGGGGTGGATTCCTGGGGGGCGGGCTGCGTCTCGGTGTGAGCGCCGGAGGGGCAGGTGCAGTCGCTGTAGTAGACGACGGGGGTGCCTGCGCAGCCGGTCAGCATGGCGATGACCAGCACCAGCGCCAGGGTGATGATGGATCTTTTCATGGGGTTACCTCCAAGTAAATAGTGTCTCTATCATCATATTCAAGATCCCCCATGAAGTAAAGAGGAAATTGTTCTCAGCGGCTAATTTTTTTCCTTCTTCTTCAAACACTTGTATTTATCGATAAAACATGATATCATTTCTGCACTGCCTGGGGAAACAGGTGCAAATCCTGTGCGAGTGCGTCGCCGTCAGGCGCGCAAACGGAGCATCCTCACCCGGGGGCCGCGCCCCGGGGACAGGTCATTGGCGAAAGCTGAGAAGGTCGGCTGCTCCCTGCGCCAAGCCGGAATATCCGGGCAGTGTGCCCCAAAGCTGTCCTGCGGACACCGGGACGGGGCAAATCTATTTTATAAGGAGAATGACCATGAAGAACAACAGCATCCGCAAGACGCTGTCGCTCGTCCTGGCGTTCGTGCTGATCGCGGCAGCAGCACTCGCAGGATGCAGCGGCAACCCCGCCGAGACCACCGAGGCTCCCCAGAGTGCCGGACAGGCCACCGTCCTGGGCGAGGGCGCGAAGGTCTTCCAGCTCACCATCGTGGACAAGGAGGGTGCCACCCACCTGTACGAGATCCACACCGACGAAGAGATGGTCGGCTACGCCCTGATCGCCCATGAGCTGATCGAGGGCGAGGAGGGTCCCTACGGCATGTACATCAAGTCCGTCCTGGGCCAGACCCTGGACTACGAGACTGACGGCATGTACTGGAGCTTCTACGTCGGCGGCGAGTACGCCATGACCGGCGTGGACCAGACCCCCGTCACCGAGGGCACAGCCTACATGCTGAAGGCCGAGGCCGCAGCTGAATAAGAAACAGCAAAAAACATCCGCCGTACACCGACAATTGTCGGTGTACGGTTTGTTTTTCTCAACAAATTTTGGATTTTTTAACATTATGTCTTCCATTCAGGGACGATATCTGTTAAGATAAAGATGCAATAACGGCGCATCGCGCCGGAGAGGATGATATATACTATGGATCTGATTCAACTTGCAGACCGTATGGAGCATGTCCATTCCGACATCCGCGGCGAACTGTTCCATCTTGCCAATAAAATGCAGCGGGAGGGCACGCCGGTCCTGAAGCTGAACACCGGCAACCCCGCCGCCTTCGGCTTCCCCCTGCCCGAATCCATCAAAAACGCCATCGAGGGCCGGGCCCACGAGGCCGTGGCCTACTGCGATTTCCAGGGCATGCCCGCTGCCCGGGACGCCATCGTCCGCTATGAGCGCAGCAAGGGCATTGAGGGCATCGAGCCCGACGACGTCTTCATCGGCAACGGCGTCAGCGAGGTGGTCAACTTCGCCCTGATGCCCCTGCTGAACCCCGGCGACGAGGTCCTGATCCCCACCCCCAGCTACTCCCTCTGGGGCAACTCCGTGCTGCTGGCAGGCGCTACCCCCGTGTTCTACCGCTGCGATGAGCAGTCTGGCTGGAACCCCGATGTGGATGACCTGAAGAAGAAGGTCACTTCCCGTACCAAGGCCCTGGTCATCATCAACCCCAACAACCCCACCGGCGTGCTGTACTCCACCGAGGTGCTGCAGCAGCTGATCCAGGTCGCCAGAGAGAACGATCTGATCATTTTCAGCGACGAGATCTACGACCGGCTGGTCATGGACGGCCTGCAGCACATTGCCACCGCCTCCCTGGCTCCCGATCTGACCGTCATCACCATGAACGGCCTGAGTAAGTCCCATTCCCTCTGCGGCTACCGCTGCGGCTGGATGGTCATCTCCGGCCCCCGGCAGCGGACTGAGGAGTACCGCAAGGGCATCGTCCAGCTGACCTCCCTGCGGCTCTGCTCCAACGCCCTGGCCCAGCTGGTGATCCCCGCGGCTCTGGAGGATATGGAGACTCCCGCCGCCATGGTCCGCCCCGGCGGACGGCTCTACGAGCAGCGCAAAGCTACCATCGAGACCCTGGACAAGATCGAGGGCATCAGCTACGTCAAGAACGTGGCGGCCTTCTACCTGTTCCCCAAGCTGGATGTGAAAAAATTCAACATCACCAACGACAAGCAGTTCGCCCGGGATCTGCTGACCGAGGCAAAGATCCTGATCGTCCCCGGTTCCGGCTTCGACTGGCCCGAGCCCGACCACTTCCGCATCGTCATGCTGCCCGAGGCTGACGAGCTGCGCGCCGCCATGGAGCGCATGGGCAATTTCCTGGACGGCTATAAGCAGAAGTAACCGCATATTCCGACTCTTGGCCCCCTCCCTGAGGGGGCTGTCAGCGAAGCTGACTGGGGGAGTGTCCTACCATCGGAGGTACACCCCCTCCACCGCTTCGCGGTCCCCCTCCCCCTGTGGGGGAGGCAAGAAATAAGCGAATCAAAAAACCATCGGAGGAATCCAACTATGAAACAGTACATGGACGCCATCGTCAAGGCCGAGGCCGGTGTCGGACTGGAGCTGCGGCAGGTGCCCGTTCCCGTTCCCAAGGCCGGTGAGGTCCTGATCAAGATCCACAAGACCGCCATCTGCGGCACCGATGTCCACATCTACAACTGGGACCCCTGGGCCGTGGACCACATCAAGCCCCCCATGACCATCGGCCACGAGTATGTGGGCGAGATCGCCCAATTGGGCGAGGGCGTCACCGACTTCCACATCGGTCAGAGAGTCTCCGGCGAGGGCCACATCACCTGCGGCCACTGCCGCAACTGCCACAACGGCAACATCCAGTGGTGCAAGGACACCCAGGGCGTGGGCGTGGACCGGGACGGTGCCTTTGCCGAGTATGTCTGCATCCCCGCCAAGAATGTCATCCTCATCGACGAGAGCCTGCCCGAGGAGGTCGTGGCCTTCTTTGACGCCTTCGGCAACGCCACCCACACCGCCCTGATGTGGGATCTGGTGGGCGAGGACGTCCTCATCACCGGCGCAGGCCCCATCGGCATCATGGCCGCCGGTGTCTGCAAGTTTGCAGGCGCCCGCCGGGTGGTCATTACCGACCTGAACGACTACCGTCTGGACCTGGCCAGGAAGATGGGCGTGGACGCCGCCGTCAACACCGGCCGGGAGGATCTGGCCGCCGTGATGAAGGACCTGCACATCATCGAGGGCTTCGACGTGGGTCTGGAGATGTCCGGCAACGGCCATGCCTTCAACCAGATGCTCTCCGTCATGCGCACCGGCGGCAAGATCAGCCTGCTGGGCCTGGGCAACAAGCCCGTGCCCGTGGACATGAACTACATCATCGGCAAGGGTCTGACCCTGCAGGGCATCTACGGCCGGAAGATGGACAACTGGCACCAGATGAGCTACATGGTCCAGGGCGGTCTGGATATGAGCCCCGTCATCACCCACCGGTTCCACTACACCGATTTCCAGAAGGGCTTCGACGCCATGAATTCCGGCATGTCCGGCAAGGTGGTCCTGGACTGGTCCAAATAAAAAGGGCTGAATGCAGAGTGCAGAGTGCTGAATGAACGAAAACTCAGCACTCAGCACTCAGAACTCAGCACTATTCTGTAAAAAGGAGCATTCACTATGAAATCTGCACTCACCGCAATCAACGCTGAACTGGACTCCATCCGTGCCGCCGGTACCTGGCGGGAGGAGCGGATCATCACCACTCCCCAGCGCTCCCGGATCGACACCACCGCCGCAAAGGGCGTGGTCAATTTCTGCGCCAACAACTATCTGGGCCTGTCTGCCAATGAGGAGCTGATCGCCGCCGCCAAGGCAAGCTACGACAATTGGGGCTTCGGCCTGTCCTCCGTCCGCTTCATCTGCGGCACTCAAGCCATCCACAAGGATCTGGAAGCCAAAATCGCGAACTTTGTCGGCATGGATGACGCCATCCTGTATTCCTCCTGCTTCGACGCCAACGGCGGCCTCTTTGAGACGCTGCTGGGCGCGGAGGATGCCATCATCTCCGACGAGCTGAACCACGCCTCCATCATCGACGGCGTCCGCCTGTGCAAGGCACAGCGATACCGCTACAAGAACAACAACATGGAGGACCTCCGGGCCCAGCTGGTGGCTGCCCGGGAAAAGGGTGCCAAGAAGATCGTCATCGCCACCGACGGCGTCTTCTCCATGGACGGCTACATCGCGAACCTCCCCGCCATCTGCGACCTGGCCGACGAGTTCGACGCTCTGGTGATGGTCGATGACTCCCACGCCGTGGGCTTCATGGGCGAGCATGGCCGGGGCACTCCCGAGTTCTGCGGCGTCATGGACCGGGTGGACATCCTGACCGGCACCTTCGGCAAGGCCCTGGGCGGCGCCTCCGGCGGCTACACCGCGGC
>JAFQSI010000077.1 GCA_017409645.1 Oscillospiraceae bacterium
AACTGGAAGATCTTCTCGTCACACAGGACGGGGCGGTCCCAGCCGTCACACTTGTTGTTCAGGGGCAGCATGACCAGGCCGTTGATGCGGTTCTTGCCGCCTGCGGCCACGATGTCGGCGGCGGTGATGATCCGCTCAACGCCGGGCATCTTCTCAGCCTCGGAGGTGTCAACACCCTTGATCAGGGCGTGGCTGACCTTGGCCTGGACCAGAGCCAGACGCAGGGTGCCCTCGGGCATCTTCAGAGCGTCGTCAGCGCCGAAGTCCCAGGTGCCGGTGACCTTCTGGGCGGCGGAGGGACGGACATACTTGGTGCCGATGATGGAGTCACCGGTGGGCTTGAAGATCAGGTCCTCCTTGGTGATCTCTCCGCGGTAGACCCGGGCAGCGTCCATGACGGCGTCGACCAGGGGCTTGTAGCCGGTGCAGCGGCAGAGGTTCCGGTTCTTCTGGAACCAGTCGCGGACCTCCTCACGGGTGGGGGCGTTGTTGTTGTCCAGCAGGACCTTGGCGGACATGATGAAGCCGGGGGAGCAGAAGCCGCACTGGGCACAGCCGTGGGCCATCCAGGCCACCTGCAGGGGATGCATATCGGAAATGGTACCGATGCCTTCGATGGTGGTGATCTCAGCGCCGTCCTTGACCCTGCCCATCTTCACAACACAGGAGCGGGTGACCTTGCCGTCGACGATGACATTACATGCACCGCAGTGGCCCTCGCCGCAGCCGATCTTACAGCCGGTCAGCAGCAGGCGCTCACGCAGGAAGGTGGCGAGAGTCTCGTTCTCGTCCACCAGGATGTTGCGGGTTACGCCGTTGATGATAAGTGTCTTCTTGATCATAATACCGTTTCCTCCCTTGATTTATAGTCAGTTTGGGGATCTTTCACTTGTGGCTGTGGCCTCCGCAGGGATCCTCGTCCGGCCCCTTGCCGGTCAGGTCCTGCATCCGCTGCATACCCCGGGGCGTGTAAAATACCAGCTGGGAAGTGCTGCCGTCCAGATTCTCTCCCCGAAGCACCAGACCGTTGGCAGTCTCGTAGTAGTCGATGGGGAGGGTCCGGCGGTAGGTCTTCCCCGTGGCCTCGTCCACAACTTCAATGGTCACTTCCTTGGCGGAAATCTCGAAAATCTTTTCTTCCATGCAAAAACACCTTCTGTCGTATATTGCGCCGGGCATATGATACCACATCTATATTGTATCGCAGAATTGGAAACAATTACAAGTTGCAAATGATTACAACTTGCAGAAACAAGCAAAGCAGGGTTGGCTATTTTGCACAACCCTGCTTTGGTTTTTCGACATTCGTTATGGCATTTCGTGCGGTCATTCGCCCGCAGCTCTACCTGCACAGCACCAAGGTCCCGCCCACATCGCACAGGGGGACTCCGGGGATCGTTTCCCCGATCTCCTCCTCATAGCGTCTCAGGGCCTCCGCCACGCCGGGCAGACCGGGACTGCCCCAGTCATGGAGCAGCAGGTATCCGCCCTTTTCCAGCCGGGGCCAGAAATAGCGCAGCCCCTCCAGGGTGGTCCGGGCAAAATCCACATCCAGGGAGACAAGGCAGAACCGCTCCTCCAGCCCCCGGAGGGAGTCCGGGAAAAAGCCGGGCTTCACCACCACATTTTCCGGATGGGGCATGATGGCCAGGACCTTCTGTGCCGTCGTGTTGGCGTGGGCGGCCTGGAAGGCCGCCGAAGCGTTGGCGTCTTCCGCAAACCCGGCAAAGCTGTCGAACAGGTACAGCTTCCGCTCCGGCAGCAGTTCGTTGATGCACCGGGCGAAGAAGCCCCGGTACACCCCCAGCTCCGCCGCAGCGCCGGGGACCCCCTCCAGACGGCGGCACAGCAGCTCCAGCGTCGCCAGCCGCACATAATCATTGCGCAGCTCCCGCTCTGGCAGCATAGGCTCCGCAAGGGACGCCGGAGTCGGAACGATCCGCTGCTGCGGCAGCAGCCTTTGCAGCAATTCTTCGCCCAAAAGCGCCTGTGCGGCCGTACACCGTCCGTTCCGGTCGGCAAGCGCATAGTTGTTTTTCAGGAACAGCAGCTTCTCCTCCGGGACCCCCAGCTGCGCACACCGCGCCGCCACGGCGTCGGCATGCCGGGTGGTGACGATCAGCAGCTCGCAGTCACCCAGGTCCAGCTGCTCCGGCAGCAAGACCGGCTTGCTCAGAAAGGCTTCCCCGCCGGGGAAGCTGTCCACAAAGGCAGCGATGCGCTCCAATTCCAGCCCCTGCCCGATCAGCTCCGATGCACCGCAGCCGGTGCCCCATACGTAAATCCCCATGGATGTCTCCCCTTCCAAAAAACTTGTTTTCATTATAGCAAGACTGCACAAAATTACAAGATGCAAAATCTTTTTTCTTTACATTTTCACCAACGTGGCGTATATTAAATTTATGGAACTTGCAATTATTTACAATTCGCTTTTCAATACAACCTGAGGAGGGGCTTCTATGCAGATCGGCGCATTGATCGTGGCGGCGGGTATGTCATCGAGGATGGGACAGTTCAAGCCCATGCTGAATATCGGCTCCATTTCCGTGGCCCAGCGGGTCATCGCCACCTTGAGCCAGTCCGGTGTCAGCAAGATCGTCATGGTCACGGGCTACAACGCGACCATCCTGGAGCGGCACCTGTCCGGCAACGGCATCATCTTCCTGCGCAATGACCATTATGAAACGACCCAGATGTTCGACTCCGTAAAGATCGGCCTGCGCTATTTGCTGGACAAGTGCGACAAGGTCCTCTTCACCCCGGTGGACGTTCCCCTGTTCACCTCCCGGACCGTGAAGACCATCCTGGACTCCGGCGCGCCCCTGGCCTGTCCCATGTGCGAGGGCCGGCAGGGCCACCCCATTCTGATCGACAATGGGCTGATCCCGGAGATTTTGAACGACTGCGGCGAAATGGGCCTGAAGGGTGCCATGGACCGCTGCTCCGTGCCGCTGCGGCGGATCGACGTGGACGACCCCGGCACCATCCACGACGCCGACACCCCGGAGGATTTTTCCCAGTTGGTGGACTATCACAATTCCCAGCTGGTGCGCCCCGTGGTCAGCGTTTCCCTGAACAAGGAGAAGCCCTTCTTCGACAGCAAGATCGCCATGCTGCTGATGCTCGTGGACGAGACAAGCTCCGTCCGGGCCGCCTCCCAGCGGATGCAGCTGAGCTATTCCAGCTGCTGGAACATCATAAGGACCCTGGAGAGCCAGCTGAACTACACCCTCATCGAACGCAGCCAGGGCGGCGCAGGCGGCAGCCAGAGCCGCCTGACCGACCGGGGCCGGGCGCTCCTTCAGCGCTATACCGCCTACGAGCAGGCCCTGAAGGAGCAGGCGAATGTCCTGTATGCGCAATATTTCGGAGGGCTGTTCGAATGAAAAAGGTCTATCTGATCCGCCACGGTCTGCCGGATTTCCCGGAGGGGAAGCGGATGTGCATCGGCACCACGGATCTCCCCATGGCAGAAGCGGGCCTTGCCCAGGCAGCCCAAATGGCTGAAAAGCTCCCGCCGGTGACGGCTGTTTTTTCCAGTCCCCTGACACGGGCGGTCCAGACAGCCCAGGCCATCTCTCTGCCCGTCACCATCCTGGAGGATCTCCGGGAGCTGCACGCCGGAAAGTGGGACGGCCTGACCTTCGACGAGATCCGCAGGCGTTACCCGGAGCTTTACGCCGCCCGGGGCCATGACCCGACCCTTCCCCTGCCGGGAGCTGAGGACCACGCAGCGGGCCTGGCCCGGTTCCGGCGGGGCATGGAGCAGGCAGCCCGGACCGCCCCCGGCGATTTTGCTGTGGTGGCCCACGGGGGCATCATCGCCCAATTCTTACAGGCTGTCGGCGGCGTCTGGCGAAAGCCCGACTACGCCGAGATCATCCCCCTTATCTGGGAAAAGGGACATTTTCTTTTACAGGAGGAATCATAAATGCGGAATATGCTGAAAACCATGAGAAGCCGTCTGGAGGGCGGCGAAGCGCTGGTGCTGGTGACGGTCATCGCCTCCTCCGGCGCCACCCCCCGGGGCGCCGGTGCCCGGATGCTCATCGGCAGTCAGGGCCGCATCTGCGGCACCATCGGCGGCGGCGCGGTGGAGTACCGCTCGGAGCAGATCGCGGCGCAGGTGCTGGAAACCAAAACCTCCCTGGGCCACGATTTCACCCTGACCAGGGACGATGTGCAGAATCTCGGCATGATCTGCGGCGGAGCCTGCGATGTGTTCTTCCACTACCTCCCCGCCGGGGACGCTCACACCATCGCCCTCTGCGCGGAAGCCGAGGAGCAGTTCCGGAAGGGCAGCGACCTGTGGCTGCTGACGGAGTTGGGCGAGCAGGGCAAAATGGGCCTGTATGCCGACAATCTGGGCTGCTGGGGCATCTCCGTGCCGGATGATCTGCCCCTGTCCCGCCACCCGGAGCGGCTGGGCGATCTCTTTGCGGA
>JAFQSI010000078.1 GCA_017409645.1 Oscillospiraceae bacterium
CACGGAGTTCAGCAGCGTCTCGATGGCGGAGAAGATGGCGCCCTTGGCCCGGATGAAGTTGGCGATGTCCACCTCGTTGATGGAGACTTCCCGGCCCGTCTCGGACTCCTCCTCGAAGGCCAGCACGAAGCGGCCCATGCCGTGGCTGTCCCGGCGGACCCGCTGGCCCTCCCGGACGAACTGGCCCCGGGCGTTGATGATGCCGCAGCGGAACAGCTCGGAGATGATGTCGATGATGCCGGAGCCGCAGATGCCCACGGGCCGCTGACCGGCCTCGCCGACGATCTCAAAGGTGGGCTCCATGGTGGTCTTTTCGATGGTGCAGGCTTCGATGGCGCCGTCGGTGGCGCGCATGCCGCAGCTAATGTCGCCGCCCTCGAAGGCGGGACCGGCGGAGCAGGCGCAGCTCATCAGGAAATCCCGGTTGCCGAAGACCAGCTCGCCGTTGGTGCCGAGATCAATAAACAGGCTCATCTCGTCCTTGTCCCAGATCAAAGACGCCAGGGTACCGGCGGTGATGTCGCCGCCGACGTAGGAGCCGATGTTGGGAGCGATGCGCACGGGAGCCAGGGGATGGGCGGGCAGGTGCAGGTCACCGGCCAGCAGGCCCTCCCAGGAGAAGAAGCTGGGGATGTAGGGCTCCATGCGGACGCTCTGGGCGTCTACGCCCAGCAGCAGGTGGTTCATGGTGGTGTTGGAGCCGATGCACAGTTGCACAATGGACCGGGCGGACACGCCGATGGACCGGCAGAGATTGGCAATGATGGGGGTCAGCGTCTCCTTGACGATGGCGTCCTGGAGCTTCTTCTTGCCCCCCTGACGGCCCTGCTCGATGATGCGGTTGATGACGTCGGCACCGTAGCGGATCTGACCGTTGCCGCTGGAGCCCTTGGCGAGGATCTTGCCATTGGTCATATCCACGATGACCATGGACACGGTGGTGGTGCCGATGTCGATGGCGCAGCCCAGCAGCTGATCGTCCTCAGGGGCGCAGATGTCCATGCAGTGGAAGGTGTCGCCGCACTTGCGGCCCTTGACGCAGACATGGAAGCTATGATCCCGGAGGGTGGCGGCCAGCTTGACCATGACAGCGAAGGGGATCTTGACGAATTCCACCTCTGCGGCGGCCTTGACGGCCCACTCCAGCCGCTCGTTGTCGGGCATGGTGTCATCCAGGGTCGGCTCCTCCAGCTGCAGGTCCAGGGCCATAAAATCGTTGGTGAATTCCACGCCCGCGGCCTTCAGATTCTCCTGAAGCTCCTCGAAAATGGCGACCTCCTTGCCGGTAGAAAGGTCCGCGGTCTTCATGCGGCTCTGATAGGCAGAGGCAATGTCGGGCACGAAGACGGTGGCGTCGCCCACGACCCTGGAGTTGCAGCTCAGGCGCCAGCCCAGCTCCCACTCCTCCTCGGAAATGTGACGGGACTTGATGGAATCCAGCTCGCCGCTCGTCAGCCGGACCCGGCACTTGCCGCAGGAGCCGTTGCCGGAGCAGGGGGCGTCGATAGCCACGTTGGCCCGGCGGGCCAGCTCCAGCAGATTGTCACCGGGGTTGCACTCGATGCTGATGCTCTGGCCGCCTTCAATATCAAACAGGATCTTGCTCATATGGATTCTCCTTGTTTTTGTTTTTTCGGTACTTATGTATTGATAATTATAGCGATTTTTCATAACCTTGTCAATACGCCAGGAAATCAGCGGCCTTTCCCCGGGTTTTGATTCGTTGACATCCCCTCCCGGGGGTGCTACACTATAAATATAAAATACGCTGATCGACTTCACGCAGCACCGCAACGGAAAGGGGATCCCATGACACCGACCCAGCAAGCATTTTTATCCATCCTCCGCGCCGCGCTCCACGGCGGGGAGGACTGTCCGGACATTTCCGCCGATCAGTGGCCGGAGCTGTTCCGGATGGCCCAGGATCACAAGGTCCTGCCCCTGGTCTTCGAGACGGTCCATCTCCGGCTCCGCCGGGAGGTCCCGGAGCTGGCCGCCGCGGTCCGGGGCCAGGTCCGCAATCTTGTGATATTGCAGACCCTGCGCACCGCGGAATTTCTGGAGCTTTGGCGGGCCCTGGAGGAGGCCGGCGTCACGCCCCTGGTGGTCAAGGGCGTCGTCTGCCGTCAGCTCTACCCCAAGCCCGACCACCGGCCCTCCTCCGACGAGGATGTGCTGATCCCGCCGGAGCAGTTCCCCCTCTGTCACGAGGTCATGACCCGCATGGGCCTGACCACCACAGAGCCGGACCCTGACGCCGCCTGGGAGGTCCCCTACCGCCGGGAGGGCTCCCCCCTGTACATCGAGCTGCACAAGCACCTGTTCGCCCTGGAGTCCGACACCTTCGGCGGCCTCAACGAATTCTTCGGCGACCCCTTCCGGTCCGCCGCCGTGCTGGAGGTCCAGGGCACCGCCCTGCGGACCATGCACCCCTGCGACCATATGACCTACCTGATCTTCCACGCCTTCAAGCATTTTCTCTACTCGGGCTTCGGCATCCGGCAGATCTGCGACATCCTCCTCTTTGCCCGGGAATATCATGCTCAGATCGACTGGGAGTGGGTCCGGCTGAGCTGCCGGAGCATCCGGGCAGAGCGATTCGCCGCCGCGGTCTTCGCCATCGGCGTGCGATACCTGGGCTTTGACCCTGTGGAGCCCTGGGACACCATCGACGTCGACGAGCTGCCCCTGCTGGAGGACGTGCTGTCGGCGGGCATCTACGGCAGCGCCGGGGAACACCGTCTGCACAGCAGCGCTATCACCCTGGAGGCCGTCGCCGCCCAGAAGCAGGGCAAGGCTCCCCGCAGCGGCCTTGCCGCCGCCGCCTTCCCGGCGGCAGCGTCCCTGGAGGGCCGGTATCCCTGGCTGAAGGAGCGGCCCTGGCTCCTGCCCGCCGCCTGGGGCAGCCGGATCCTGTCCTACCTGCTCGAACCCCGTACCCCCGGCGGCAGCACCGCCGCCCTGAAGCTCGGCGCAGAGCGCCGGGCCCTTCTGAAGCAGTACGGCATCCTGGAATGACCGCACGATAATTTTGAAAGGAGCATGACCATGAAACGCAGCATTTCCCTGATCCTGGCACTGATTCTGGTGCTGAGCCTGTTCCCCGCCGTATCCGCAGGCTCCGGCCCCGCAGCCAGCAGCAACATTGATGACCACTTCTACATCAACGCAGGACGCTTCTACCATCCCATCTACTCGAACCTCTGCTGGGAGAACGGCCGGTACGTCCGGGCCGAGGCCATCGGCAGCAACCTGGTGGTCGAAACCTACGACCGGAATTTCAACTACCTGTCCGGCCAGACCATCCCCCTGGAGCTGCCCGTCTTCGGCGGCGTCCGGATGGACAGCGACTACAACTTCGTTGTGGTGGGTCAGGAGAACCTGGAGGAGGACGACAGCGTGGAGGTCTTCCGGATCATCCGCTACACCAAGGACTGGCAGAAGGTCGACCACGCCAGTCTCTTCGGCGCCAACACCTACATCCCCTTTGACGCAGGCTCCCTGCGCTTCGACCGCAGCGGCGACATCCTCTACATCCGCACCTCCCACGAGATGTACGACTCCGGTGACGGACTGCACCATCAGGCCAACGTGATGATCTCCGTCCGCGTCAGCGACATGACCGTCACCGACGAGCTCACCAGGGTACTGAACAGAAACTACGGCTATATCAGCCATTCCTTCAACCAGTTCGTCCGGGTGGATGGAGA
>JAFQSI010000079.1 GCA_017409645.1 Oscillospiraceae bacterium
AGCAGATCGCCGCGGTTGCAAAGCAGCAGGAGGAAAACGAGACAAGCCTGACAGAGGTCCGGGTGAAGCTGAACCGGGTCCTGGCCAGCCGGGCGGAAACCGAGGCTGCCAAGACGAAAACCGAGCGGGAGAGCCAGGAGAAGAGCAAGGACATCCTGAATATGGAGCGGGCCTGCGCGCTGCTGGAGCAGAAGAAGCTCACAGCGAACATGGAGGAGCGGCAGATCGTGGACAAGCTCTGGGACAGCTACGGCCTGACCCCCGGCACCGCCCCCGAAAAGCGTGGCCATATCGACTCCGTCACCGCCGGCAACCGGCGCATCGCCGAGCTGAAGCGGAAGATCGCGGGCCTTGGCACGCCGAATCTGGGCGCCATTGAGGAGTATGCCCGGGTCAACGAGCGTTACACCTACTTAGCCTCCCAGCGGGACGATGTTCTGACCTCCAAGCGGGAATTGGAGTCCATCATCCGGGGCATCACCCAGGAGATGACCGCCATCTTCGTGGAGGAGTTCGCCAAGATCGACCACTATTTCGGCAGGACCTTTGAGGAGATGTTCGGCGGCGGCAAGGGCCAGCTGATCCTGGAGGACCCCGACAATCCGCTCACCTGCGGCATCGAGATCCGGGTCCAGCCTCCCGGAAAGCAGGTCAAGACCATCACGCTGCTTTCCGGCGGCGAGAAGGCCTTCGTGGCCATCGCGCTGTACTTTGCCATCCTGAAGGTCCGGCCCACGCCCTTCTGTATGCTCGACGAGATCGATGCGGCCCTGGACGACCGCAACGTCGAGCGCTACGCGGGCTACCTGCACAACCTGAGCCAGAAGACCCAGTTCATCGTCATCACCCACCGCCGTGGTACGATGGAAATGGCCGATGTCCTCTACGGCGTCACCATGCAGGAGCAGGGCGTCAGTAAGCTGCTGAGACTGGACCTGAATCAGATGGAGGAATATCTGGGCATCACGGAGTGATCCCCAATTGAAAATGAAAAATTTAAAATTGAAAGTTACTTTAATTTTCAACTTTCAATTTTCAATTATCAATTACGACCAAGGAGTAAAATATGGGATTTTTTGATAAAATTAAAGAGGGTTTGGCCAAGACCAAGAAGGCATTGTCCAACACCCTGGATGCCATCTTCATCGGCGGCGAGCTGGATGATGATTTTTACGAGGAGCTGACCGACTGCCTGATCCTGGCGGATCTGGGCGTCGGCACCGCCACCAGGGCCGTGGAGCAGCTGCGCCAGCAGGCCCGGCAGAAGCGTCTGCAGACCACCGAGGAGGGCAGGGAGGAGCTGAAGCTGATCCTGGCGGATATGCTGGCCGTCGGCGAGCCCCGGCTGCAGCTGAACACCAAGCCCTCCGTGGTGCTGGTCATCGGCGTCAACGGCGTCGGCAAGACCACCACCATCGGCAAGATCGCCACCCGACTGGTCAACGAGGGTAAGAAGGTCCTGCTGGTGGCGGGTGATACCTTCCGCGCCGCCGCGGCAGACCAGCTGGAGATCTGGGCAGAGCGCTCCGGCGCCTCCATCGTCCGCCAGCACGAGGGCGCGGACCCCGCATCCGTGGTCTTTGACGGCATCCAGTCCGCCAAGTCCAAGGGCGTGGACGTGATCCTCATCGACACCGCGGGCAGACTGCACAACAAGCAGAATCTGATGAACGAGCTGAACAAGATCAGCCGCATTGTGGATCGGGAGCTGCCCGGCTGCAGCCGGGAGACGCTGCTGGTGCTGGACGGCACCACCGGCCAGAACGGCCTGATCCAGGCCAAGACCTTCAAGGAGATCGCAGGCGTCACCGCCATCGCCCTGACCAAGCTCGACGGCACCGCCAAGGGCGGCATCGTCATCGCCGTGGCCAACGAGCTGCAGATCCCCGTCAAGTTCATCGGCGTGGGCGAGAAGGCCGAGGACCTGATGCCCTTCGAGGCCGCGCCCTTCGTGGACGCCCTGCTGGAGGAGAACTGAGCATGAAGGTTGTACTGGCAAGCAAGAACCCCCACAAGCTCGTGGAGATCGACGCCATCACCCGCAAACTCGGCATCGAGCTGATCTTGCAGTCTGAGCTGGGCGTGGATATCGATGTGGAGGAGACGGGCACCACCTTTGAGGAGAATTCCTTCCTCAAGGCCAACGCCGTGATGCAGGCCACCGGCCTGCCCGCCATGGCCGACGACTCCGGCATCGTGGTGGACGCCCTGGGCGGCGCCCCCGGCGTCTATTCCGCCCGGTACGGCGGCGACCCTTCCATGACCGACCATGACCGGAAGATGCTGCTGCTGAAGAACACCGAGCACGTGCCCGACGGACAGCGCCAGGCGGCCTTCGTGGCTGTCATCACCCTCGTCGAGCCCGACGGCCGGGTCATCCAGGCCCGGGGCGAGATCCACGGCGAGCTGACCCGGGAGCCGAAGGGCGAGAACGGCTTCGGCTACGACCCCATTTTCTACTACCCCCCTGCGGGCATGACCACCGCGGAGATGCCTTCTGAGGAAAAGAATGCAGTCTCCCACCGCGGCAACGCCCTGAAGGTACTTTATGAAAAACTCAAGGAGGCAGGCTATGCTGACAAGTAAGGAGCGCGCCGAGCTGCGCGCCAAGGCAAATTCCATCGATACGACGCTGATCGTCGGCAAGGGCGGCGTCAGCGAGGCGCTGATCGCCGATGTCGAAATTCAGCTGGACAACCGGGAGCTGGTCAAGGGCAAGGTCCTCGAGACGGCGTTCATGACCCCCAGAGAGGTGTCCGACGCCATCTGTGAGGCCACCGGCGCTGACGGCATCAGCTGCGTGGGCAACAAGTTCGTCATCTACCGCTTCAGCGAGAAGCTCCAGGCGGAGCGGAACCAGGTGGGCCGCGCCAAGCGCAAGGTTACCCCGGTTTCCAAGTCCAACCCCGTCCGCAAGGGCGCAAAGCAGCGCCGCCTGGTCGCCAAGGCTGAGCGGGAGCGCCGCAACGAATACTTCCGCCAGCAGGCCATCGACAAGGCCATCGAGCGGAGTCGCGAGAAGCAGCTGCATGGCGAAGAATAATTGAGAATTGATAATTGAAAATTGAGAATTAGGACGATGATCCAACCGAAACCTAATTCTCCATTCTCAATTCTCCATTATCCATTTACAAAAGAGGGGGAGATATTTTGG
>JAFQSI010000080.1 GCA_017409645.1 Oscillospiraceae bacterium
ACCAACCACATTGCCCAGGCGCATCGATGCCCTTGGTGATGCCGTTCTCCAGGGCCCACAGAACTGCCTTGTGGTAGAAGATGTCCTCGGGAACATCCACGAAGGGATTCTCGGTGGACTCAGGCTCGGGGGAACCGGCGGCACGCCACAGGAAGGCGACGACCTGAGCGCGGGTACAGGCCACATCAGGACCGAAGTGGGTAGCGTCAACGCCGTTGGTGATGCCGCTCTCAACAGCCCACATGACGGGATCATAGAAGTAGATGCCGTCGGGAACATCCACGAAGGGATTCACGGCGGGGACATCCTGCGTCTCGTCACAGCGGGAGCAGCTGCCGTCCTCCTGCCAGTCATGGCCCAGAGCAGCGACCTCGCGGGTCTCGGTCTCGCCGCACTCGCAGGTACGGGTCTCGACGCCCTTCTCGGTGCAGGTGGGCTCGGTGGTGACGGTCCACTCGCCGAAGCTATGCTCGTGGGGCTGCTCGCCGCCTGCAACGGTCACGGTCACAGTGACGGTACGGTCCGCTGCGTCAACGGACGCGGGCAGGTCGAGGGTGCCCACGATCTCGCAGGTACCGGGCTGGCTTGCATCATAGGAAGACAGATCCCAGGACACGGGAACCGCGACTGCGATGTCGCCCGCGACGCTCTGGGTCAGGACGACATTCAGGAAAGCGGGGAATTCCGCAGCCGTCAGATCCTCGTTCAGCTCCTTGGTGATATCATCCGGCTGCGCAACGGACTTCAGGGACACATCGGACAGGGCGATGCCGGTGATGGACCACTCGGTCAGGCCGACGCCGTTGCCGGCAGCCGCGCTGTTCAGCTCCTCGAAGAAGAGCCGGATGTAGCGGGCGGCATAGGGAGTGCTGTAGCTCTCGGTCACCACAGGATGGGTCTGGCCGTTATGGGCCCGGGTCAGCTCGCTGATATTCGTCCAGTTCAGAGCGTCATTGGAGATCTGGATGTACATCAGGGTGGGATAGATCTTGTTGAAATAGTTCATGGTCATCTCATCAAAGATGCTGGTCTGGTCAGCGCCCAGATCGATATAGATCCAGGAGTTGTCCCTTGCATTGCTGCCCTTGATGAAATCGCTGTCCCACTTGGTGGAGGTGTCGCCGTCGTTGACATTGTCCTTGTTGCCATCGGAGGTGCCGGAGACGGTCACTTCCTTGCCGGGGGCCAGGTTGGTCGGCTCGGTAACATCTTCCTTGGATTCGATGAGGATCGGATCGACATATTCGCCCAGATCATCGGAGGCGGTCTTGTCGGCGTCCAGATAGATCTCATACAGGGCGACGGGCGTCTCCTGCTCAAAGGTGAGCTTCAGGCCGTAGACATGCTCGCTGCTGTCCAGCGTGAACTTCTTTGCGCTCTCATCCAGTCTTCCGATATGGACATAGCCCTCATCCTTGAGGACGGATACCACGGCATTGCTGACGCCGGTGGGATCCTGCAGGATGGAGATGGCCTTGAGGTTGGTGGCTTCGGTGAACTTGTACTCGATGGAATCGTCGGCGGTGGCGGTGCCGCTGAACAGGGTGGAGAGATTCCCGTCGATGGCGTTGGTCACGTTTTCGCCGAAGGTCGCAGTGATCTCCTCGGTCTCGGCAGAGGTGTCCACGGTGGTATTCAGGAAAATCTCATGGAGCTTGAGATAGTAGCCGGTGCTGCCGGTGAAGTAGATGCGCAGATATCTGGCAGCTGCGCCCGCGGCATTGGCCCGGACATAGCGGTAGGGCACCTCGAAGACGGAGTTGTCATTGACAACGGAGGCGATGGTCTGCCAGTCGGTCTTGTTTGCGGAGATCTGGATCTCAGCGTTGTACAGTCTGGGATTGCCGTCGGCGGTGACGACGGTGACATCGTACAGGTCGATGTTTGCACCCAGGTCGAAGGTAATGTAGTCGCCGGTGGTCTGGCCCTCGTTGGTCCAGACATAGGTGCTTTCCTGGCCGTCAAAGACATTGGTCCAGGCGCCCTCCTTCACACCGTTCGTCAGGTTCGTCTCCAGGAACTTGGGATCAGCCTTGGCGCTTTCCACGGTGACGCCCAGCTTCTGCAGGTCAAAGGTGACTGCGGCGTCGGTGCCGTTATAGAGCCGCACATACTTCACAACGGCGGAGCTGCCGAAGCTATCCGCAGCAGTCCACTGGGCGCCGTTGGCGGAATACTCAAAGCGCAGGCCCTCCAGGCCGGTGCCCTCCTGGACGAGGGAGGAGATCAGGGTCAGGTTCGCAAACTTGATGCCGATGTATTCGCCTGCTCCCAGGGTCACATCCAGGTCACGAAGGCCATACTCCTTGCCCTCGATGGTCAGGGGCTGCCGGGCGTAGGCCGCCACATTGGTGTAGACCCGGTCGCCGTCGGGCTTCTCCCGGTTGACGGTGAATTCCCGGACATGGGTCCAGTAATCGGGCTTGCTTGCGGTGCCGGTCTCCACCAGACGCAGACGGACATAGCGGGCCTGGATATCGAGGTCCTCCAGCTCGATGCGGTAGGTGTCATTGTACTGGCTGCCCAGCTGGGTGAAGGTCTTGCCGTCCTCGGAATACTCCAGGACTGCCTTGTGGAAGTAGTCGTGGTGGGTATCGGAATTGCCCTGGACGATGGAGATGTCGGTGACGGTCTTCACGACGCCCAGGTCCACGCCGAAGTAGTCGTTCTGCTGCTGGACCACGTTCCACTGGACATAGGTGTTCAGATCGCCGTCGAACATCTTCTGGGCGTTGTCGTCCATGCTCTGCTTCTGGCCGCCGAGGACGGCATACAGATTCTGGCCGGTGTAGTTGGCGTCGAACATGGGGGTCAGGGTGCTTTCCACATAGGCCACCAGGTCGGAGGCAAAGGGCTGCAGCCGCTTGCTGCCCGCCAGGGCCTTCTGGGTGATGGAGGTATCGTCACAGGTGGGATAGATGTCCCAGGTCGCCAGGGCCTTGCCGGCAGCGGCGAAATTGGTCCATGCACCGGCGTTGTCACCGGTTTCCAGGGCAATGGCGGCATTCAGCGCATCGCGGGCCGCGGCGGTGACGCCCTCCAGGGACTTCAGCCAGGGCTCCAGCTCGGAAACCAGGTCGGCGTTGACGCAGTTTGCACGGAAGAACGTAACTGCATCGAGAATGTTGGCAAATTCGGTCAGCAGGACTTGGGTGTCCTCCAGCTCGGCGATGGGCTCGCCGTTGCTGATGGCTGCGCTCACGGCCTCCAGATTTTCCTTGATGTACTCAGATTCGGGGAAACCAGCGCCCACACGGCTGGAGCCGGGGCAGTTGGCCACGTTCCGGGCGATGGTCCGGTAGGCATCCTCCACGCCCTCCTCCAGGTAGTTGAAGGAGTCATACCAGATTTCCTCAGCGTGGGCAGAGAACTCGGAGTTGTTCCAGAACAGGCAGGCCAGCTGGAACAGGGCCACCTTGTTGCTCTGACCGAAGCGGGAGGGGTTGGAGACGGCGGCCTTCAGGCCGGTGACGCCGTCCCGGGCATAGTGGCTGATGTTGCCCAGGAAAATGCCGGACTTGGCATGCTCGTTGACGGGGTAGTTCAGCCAGAAGGAAACGCTCTGGCCGGTCCGGTTGGCAACATAATCCACGGTGGACTGGGTGATGGGGGAATTGACGTCATCACCGGTCCAGTAGAGGATGATGGAGTCGTCCAGGGCCTTCAGGGCATCCAGCTCCGCGCCGGTGCCGGACCAGGACTTGTTGTAGCCCTGGGGGCAGTAGGTGATGGGCTCGCAGCCCTTGGGGACGATGAATTCCTCGTTCAGACGGTTCAGCACGGTGACAACATCGGCGTGGGAGCCGCTGCCGAAGTCGTCGTTCAGGATGTCGAACTTCCGGACGCCCACATCATACAGCTGGGTCAGCTTGGCCACCAGCTGCTGGTAGCGCTGCTCGTACAGGGAGGGGTTGGAAGCGATGTCCAGGCCGCTGAAGAAGCTGCCCAGATGGACGCTCCAGACATAGTAGCACTTCGTCTCCTGGCCGATCTTCACCAGCTCGGCGATCTGCTGAATGTCGGATTCCGGATACAGGTCGGCCCAGCGGCTGGTATGGTATGCGTCGGTCTTGGATGCGTAGACGTACATATTCATCTTCACATCCCGGGCAAACTCCATCAGCTCGGCGCGGGTCTCGTAGTCCCAGCCGCCGTAGAAGCCCTCGATGAAGCCGCGGTATTCGATGCCCGCGTAGTCCTCGATCTTCGCGCCCAGGAGGACATCGCCCTCGAAGGAGGACAGCATCATCTTCAGGGTCGCCACGCCGTTGTAGACCGCGTCGGTGTCACGGCCCACGATGGTGATCTGATTTTCCTTTGCCTCCAGCACATAGGCGTCGTAGTTTTTATAGAGGTCTGCGGTGGTCAGGGTCAGGGCATCCTCATAGGCATCGGCAGCCCCGCCGGAGCCGTTGACACCCAGAAGGATGTTGAATCCTCCTGCGACGGGCTCCTCCGCGACGGCCGCGGTGACCCCATTCTCTTCCAGGACCTCCGTGAGGTAGGCTTTGGTTGCATCATCGATGCCGGTTTCATAGACGACATTCACCTGCCCACCCAGTGAAAACTCGGTGCCGTCGTAAGCGATATCTCTTACGATGGGATAAATGTCATAGACCTTTTCTTCCTGTACTTCCTCTGCATGTGCAATTGCAGCCGGTGCGTTGGAAATCACCAGCACGGCACAAAGCAGGAGACACAGGAACTTCTTCAATCGGGATGTCATATTTCTCCACTCCTTTTGCGTTATGCTTTTTAGACAAATCACTTTGCCGTTTATGCCTTCATTTTATCATATATCGCCAAAGAAGCAACAAGTATTTTTGAGAAAGAATTTACCGAAAACAGCTCCAAAAAGGCCCTCCGGCGGAAGCCGGAGGGCCAGGGTATTGGTGGGATTACACTGCGTAAGCCCGGTACAGGAAGGTGACGATCTGCGCGCGGCTGCAGATCTCATCGACGCCGAAGGTATTTGCATCAATACCCTTGGTGACGCCGTTCTCCACGGCCCACAGGACGGGAGTGTAGTAGTAGACATCAGGATCCGCCGCATCACGGAAGACAGACTCCGCTGCGGTTACCTCGGGCTCGCCCATGGCCCGGTAGAGGAAGGTGACCACGTAAGCACGGGTACATTCCATCTCGGTGCCGAAGCGGGTGGCGCTGACGCCCTTGGTGATGCCATTTTCCAGGGCCCACAGGACGGGCTTGTAGAAGTAGTCGCCCTCCTTCACATCCATGAAGGGGTTCTCCGTGGAGCTGGGTTCGGGAGAACCGGCTGCACGCCACAGGAAGGTAACCACCTGGGCACGGGTGCATGCCATGTCGGGGCCGAAGTGGGTGGCATCCACGCCCTTGGTGATGCCCTTCTCCAGGGCCCACATGACAGGATCATGGAAGTAGATTCCCTCGGGGACGTCCACAAAGGGATTGCGGGTCGCATCACAGCGGGTACATCCGGCACCCTTCCAATCGTGGCCCAGGGCGGGGATCTCTTCCTGAGCGACCAGGATCTCACCGCAGATGCTGCACTTCTTGCCCTCGGTCAGGCCGGTTTCGGTGCAGGTGGCGGCCTTGCCGGGAATCACTTCCTCGGTGTGGCCGGTTGCGGGGATTTCTTCCTGGGCGACCAGGGTCTCGCCGCAGACGCTGCACTTCTTGCCCTCAGTCAGGCCGGTTTCGGTGCAGGTGGCAGCCTTGCCGGGGATGATTTCCTCGGTGTGGCCGGTTGCAGGGATCTCTTCCTGGGCAACGATGATTTCACCGCAGACGCTGCACTTCTTGCCTTCGGTCAGGCCGGTTTCGGTGCAGGTGGGAGCCTTGCCG
>JAFQSI010000081.1 GCA_017409645.1 Oscillospiraceae bacterium
CGGCGATTTCTTCCACCCAACAGGGTGGATTTAACTGAAAAACCCGCTTTGCATTGCAAAGCGGGTTTTTCTGGTGCGAGAGATGGGACTCGAACCCACACGGCGTAACCACACGCACCTCAAACGTGCTTGTCTACCATTCCAACACTCTCGCAAATGCCTGATTATTATAATGCAGGGAAGAAGGTTTGTCAACCTTTTTCTTTGGGAGGAAACGGAATAATTGGGGGAATTTTGCATGCATCGTTTCCGAAAAGGGCTTGACAAAGAAAAGAAGATGTGATACCATGATAGTCCATACTGTGCCCGTATGCCTGTACATGGTTTCCCATCTTGTGGCATTATGATAGCACAGGGACGGACAGTTGTCAAGTGGGGAGATACAAAATCTCGAAATATTTACAACTGCTCCGGGCGTTAAATTGTTTATCAACACATTCGAAAGAAAGGCTGTGATGATCCATATGGCGAGTCAACTGGTCCGCGACCAATTGTTCGGCAAGACCCTGCGTAAGTCCTACGCAAAGTACGAAGAGATCCTCGAAATGCCCAACATGCTCAAGATCCAGAAGGATTCCTACGAGTGGTTCCTGAAGGATGGCCTGCGTGAGGTGTTCAAGGACGTCGGCTCCATCACCGACTTCTCCGGCAAGCTCGAGCTGAGCTTCCTGGACTTCTCCATGGACGAGAAGCCCAAGTACACCATCGAGGAGTGCAAGGAGCGCGATGCTACCTATGCCAAGCCCATCAAGGTCCGCGTCCGTCTGCGCAACACCGAGACGGATGAGATCAAGGAGCAGGAGATCTTCATGGGCGATTTCCCCATCATGACCAACGGCGGCACCTTCGTCATCAACGGCGCAGAGCGTGTCATCGTCTCCCAGATCGTCCGTTCTCCCGGCATGTACTACGGCCACGAGGTGGACAAGGCTGATCAGCATACCTACACCGCCACCGTCATCCCTTACCGGGGCGCCTGGCTGGAGTATGAGACGGACACCAACAATGTCTTCTGGGTCCGTATCGACAAGAACCGCAAGCTGCCCGTCACCTGCCTGATCCGCGCCATGGGCGTGATCTCCGACGAGCAGATCAAGGAGCTGTACGGCTCCGATGCCCGGATCCTGGCTACCCTGGAGAAGGACACCTGCAAGACCAAGGAAGAGTCTTTGCTCGAGATCTACCGCCGTCTGCGTCCCGGTGAGCCTCCCACGGTGGAGACTGCCACCGCCCATCTGGAGAGCCTGCTCTTCGATGCCCGCCGCTACGACGTCAGCGTCGTCGGCCGCTACAAGTTCAACAAGAAGATGGACATCTGGTCCCGTCTGAGCGGCCAGGTGGCTGCTGAGCCCATCGTCGATCCCATGACCGGCGAGATCCTGGCCATGCCCGGCGAGGTCATCGACCGCGCCAAGGCCCACGAGATCTCCGACCGCGGCGTCAACGAGGCCATGCTGCAGGTGGGCGATCAGGTCGTCAAGGTCTTCTCCAACGACATGGTCGACATGTCCAAGTTCGTTTCTTTCGATCCCGCCGAGTTCGGCATCAAGGAGAAGGTCCGCTTCTCCGTCCTGAAGGAGATGCTCGAGGAGCTGGAGGGCA
>JAFQSI010000082.1 GCA_017409645.1 Oscillospiraceae bacterium
CTGAACGAGTACATCGGCAACGGCCAGCCCTGGGGCCTGAACAAGACCCAGTCCTGCGCCCAGGTTCTGCCTCCCTACGAGCGCAACGACAAGAAGTCCGGCTGGTACGAGGGCACCGCAAACGCCATCTACAAGAACATCGACTTCGTCGACCGCTTCGATCCCGATTACGTTGTCGTTCTGTCCGGCGACCACATCTACAAGATGGACTACAACGCCATGGTGGAGTACCACGTGGCCAACGATGCCGCCTGCACCATCGCTGTGCGTAACGTTCCCCTGGCTGAGGCTTCCCGCTTCGGCATCCTGAACACCAACCCCGACAACTCCATCTATGAGTTCGAGGAGAAGCCCCCCGTTCCCAAGTCCACCAACGCCTCCATGGGCATCTACTGCTTCAACTGGAAGGTCCTGCGCCAGGCTCTGATCGAGGACGAGGCTGACCCCAACTCCTCCAAGGACTTCGGCAAGAACATCATCCCCAAGCTGCTGAACGAAGGCAACAAGATGATGGCCTACAACTTCGACGGCTACTGGAAGGACGTGGGTACCATCTCCTCCCTGTGGGAGGCCAACATGGAGCTGCTGGGCAAGAACCCCGAGTTCCAGCTCCGCGGCGATTCCCGTTCCACCATCTACGCCCGTAACGACGCCCATCCCGCCGCTTACATCGACGAGGATGCCAAGGTCGTCGACTCTCTGATCGCTGAGGGCTGTGAAGTTTACGGCTCCATCAAGCACTCCGTCATCTCTGTCGGCTGCACCGTCGGCAAGGGTGCCATCATTGAGGACTCCGTGGTCATGCCCGGTGTCGTCATCGAGGAGGGTGCCATCATCCGCCACGCCATCCTGGGCGAGGACAGCAAGGTCGAGGCCAACGCTGTCGTCGGCGGCACGGACAAGGAAAAGATCAGCGTCACCGCCAAGGGTGTCGTTGTCGCTGCCGGCAGCCATCTGGCTCCCGGTGAGATGCTCTAAGACTTGCTTAGAAGTAATATAGGAGGATCACCACTATGAACGTAATGGGTATCATTTTTGCCAATGAGGACAGCATCGGCACGCTGACTGATAAGCGCACCATGGCATCCCTGCCCTTCGGCGCCCGCTACCGCCAGGTCGACTTCGCTCTGTCCAACCTGACCTGCGCCGGTGTCCGTCACATCGGTATTATCTCCCGTCACAGCTATCAGTCCCTGATGCACCACATCGGCTCCGGTGAGGAGTGGGGCCTGGAGCTGGGTGAGGGCGGCCTGGAGTTCCTGACCCCCTTCGCACAGTCCACCCAGGATGTCTACCGCGGCAAGCTGGACTCCCTGAACACCGCCATGGACTTCCTGACCTTCGGTGATGATGAGTACGCTGTCCTGATCGACTCCGCCATCGTTTCCAACTTCGACCTGAACGCCGTCATCGCGGCCCACGTTGCTTCCGGCAAGGATGTCACCGTGGTCACCAAGACCGGCATCTGCAACGGCGAGAAGGACATCGACCTGGCTCTGAAGCTGGGCGAGAACGGCGAGATCGTTGATATCGTCTGCAACAGCAAGGCTTCCGCTGACTACCTGGCTTCCATGGACGTATTCGTGGCTTCCAAGCCCTGGCTGATCAACATGGTCGAGCAGGCTGTTGCCCACGGCAAGTCCCACCTGGACCGCGACCTGATCATGGGCGGCTGGCAGGACGGCACCGTTTCCGTCAACACCTATGCCTTCGAGGGCGTTGCGCTGTACAACGAGTCCCAGGAGGAGTATTATGCCAACACCCTGTCCCTGCTGGACAAGGACGTCCGCGCTGACATCTTCGGCGGCGCTCACCCCGTCTGGACCAAGGTCCGTGACCGCGTTCCCTGCTACTACGGCGAGGATGTGGAGATGGAGAACGTCCTGATCGCTGACGGCTGTGTCATCGAGGGCGAGGTCGAGGACTCCGTCCTGTTCCGTCAGGTCACCGTCGAGGAGGATGCCGAGGTCGAGAAGTGCATCATCTTCAATGACTGCGTCATCGGCAAGGGTGCTGAGGTCAAGTACGCCATCCTGGACAAGGATGTCGTCGTCACCCCCGGTGCCAAGCTGTGCGGCACCAAGACCAACCCCATCATCGTGAAGAAGGGACAGATCGTATGAAAATTGCAATCTTAGCTTCCGAGGGCGCACCCTACGCCAAGTCCGGCGGTCTGGGTGACGTGATGGAGGCCCTGCCCGCTGCGCTGAGCCGCATCGAGGGCAATGAGGTCGTCC
>JAFQSI010000083.1 GCA_017409645.1 Oscillospiraceae bacterium
ATTTCTGTTCAGGTGTCCATACTCTCTTCTTTTGTCCCTTCTTCATATGATTCACCTCCTCTTACTCTAATTTTAACATAAAGAAAAAGGTAGGCAACATGGCGTTTTTCCATGTGTCTACCTTTATCTTACAGCTTCACCCGCGGGCTGCCTGTTTTGTTGCTTTTTCTTTCAAAATGTGTTATGATCCATATATCAATTCGGGGAGGAACCGCCTATGAAATGTCCCGTATGTGACCAGGAAAACAGCACCCTGCTTTGCTCCCAGTGCGGCTTTGATGCCAGCCGGGATTATGCGCGATATCCGTCCTTCGGACCGGTTAGCCGCATGCCGTCGGTTTCCGCAAAGAGAAAACAATGGCCGGATTCACAGAAAAAGCCCATGTCTTCCTCCGATGGCCCGCAGTTCGTCGATTATCGGAAGATGGTTTCGGATGCGGCAAAAGCAGATAAGCAGCACCGCCAATCCCGTGAAATCAGAAAACGCGACGCTGAAATCGTCGAACTCAAATCCCAACTGGAAACAGCTCAAAGCAGGATCGCCGAGCTTGAAGCCGCTTTGGAAGCCGAACGAAACAAGGGCGTCCTCTCCCGCATCTTCAAGCGATAAAATTTTCCCGTACAGGCAAAGCCTGTACGGGATTTTTCTTTTCAAAATGTCCGCTCCATCATCCTCACCATAGCCCTTGCATGGATCCGGTCGTGCCAGATGAAACGGCGCAGGAGCTTTCTCAAGGTCCAGCTCTCGTCCCAGCTGCCCTCAAAGACCCGGTTTTCCAGGAAATCCGGCTGCTTTTCCAGCATTTCGAAGCCCCGGCGGCGGCACTGTAGAGTATCCCCCTCGTTGTCCGCCTCCACGCCGATCTCGCCGAAGTAGTAGGCGTTGACGTTTTTCGTATGCTCGTACATCTCCCGGGCAGTCCGGGGCACCGGGCCGTAGAAGGTCTGCCGGACCGGATTCGCGCTCCGGTCCGGGTCCGGCACCGATTCATACAGCCGCAAAAACTGCTCCGCGGACCGAAGGGCCATGGCGCGCAGCAGCTCGTATTCCTCCCGGTCCAGGGGCTTTTTTTCCGCTTCCAGCAGCACATCCGAGTCCGCGTCCCGGACATTCAAGCCGCAGGCGATGTCCCCGACGATCTCCACCTCAACGGACTCCGGCACCGGCTGGCCGGTCCAGTCCGCCCAGTCCTGCAGATCCTTCTCCAGCTTCGCCTTTGCTTCCTCCAGACTTGCACCCCTGGCAAAGGCGCCGGGATGCTCCACCGCCCAGAGGATGGTGTCCGCTCCATTGTGTTCCCACACACAGCTCCGCTTCATTTTTCCGTCTCCTTTCCTTCGATCCGGGAATACCAGAATACGCCGCCCAGGATCATCGCTCCGCCGATGAGCTGCATGACGTCCGGGATCTGGGCGAAGATCACCGCCGCCAGAGCCGCCGCTGCCACCGGCTCACAGAGCTTCGAGGCCGAGACGAAGGCGGGGCTGAAATATTTCAGGCACCAGCTGAAGATGCTGTGACCCAGGATCGTGGAGCAGACCGCCAGGGCCAGCCCCACCCAGACGGGACTGCTGCCGTGGCCCAGGAGCGCGTGTCCCTGCACCCCGCAGGTCAGCACCAAAACTGCCGCGCAGGCCGTATAGACCAGGTAGGTGTAGACCGTGGTGGAAGCCTTTTCCCGCACCACGCGTCCAATGAGGGTATAGATCGCCACAGCCACCGCCGCCAGCAGCGCCAGGATATCGCCCCACAGCTGCCCCCGGCTGCCGGAGTCGGCGAAGGCGATGAGGACACTTCCGACGAGCGTCACCGCGATGGCCGCCAGGGCCTTCGCCGGGACTCTGCCGCCCAGGAAAAGCCAGTAGCCCAGGCACACCCAGATGACCTCCGTACACACGATGGTAGTCGAGGACGCCACACTGGTCCGGTTCAGGGATTCGAACCACAAAACGAAATGGGCCGCCAGAAACAGGCCGCTCAACGCGCTCAACGCCGCCGTCCTCCGGCTCACCGCCAGCAGCTCCCGCCGGACCGCGCCCCGGCCGAAGACCACTGGGGTCATCAGCGCCACCGTCCACAGCAGCCGCCAGGCCGCCGTCACCGCCGCCGGTGCGGTCGAAAATTTCACAAAGATGGAGGACAGGGAAATGCCCGCCACGCCCAGGACGATCATGACCATGGGCCGCTTTTCCACAAATCGCATATGCGCTCCTTCCCCGGCCGGAGCGTCCCGGCCCTGCTCTTTTGACTCCAACGTACACGAAATACCCGCATTTGTCAATATAAATGACAAACAGCTCTGCCCCCTCGTTTTGAGGGACATGTATTTCTGAATATGCTTATCGGCTTAAGGCAGCACCGCACCCTCTTGCCTCCCCCACAGGGGGAGGGGGACCGCGTAAGCGGTGGAGGGGGTGTACCTCCAATGGCAGGACACTCCCCCAGTCACCGCCACAGGCGGTGACAGCCCCCTCTCAGAGGGGGCCAGGAGTCGCTTTCTGTTCAGGCTGCGTAAAACCGATAAGCCTATTTCTGAATAAATCTGAAATTCCCCCGTCCTCCCTTGCGGACCGGTCCCGGGTCTGATATGATAATCCTGACAAACCACAAGGAGGGATGATCCATGAAACGATTCCTGTCCATCATACTGTGCCTGCTTCTGCTCTCGGGCTGCACCACACCGGCGCCGCCGGCGACCACCGCGCCCCCGGAAACGACGACGCCGCCCACCCTTCCCCCTGCCGCCGTAGAGGCCGATGTGCTGGCCCTGCGGGAGGGTCTGCCCACCATGGACGGCTCCACCAGCCTGATCCCCCTGGAGACAGGGATCCGCGCCGCCCTTCTGGACATCTCCGAGGAGGAGGCCGCGGCCCAGGTCGTCCACAGCTCCACCTGGAATTCCTTCTTCAATCTGCTCGACGGTGCCGTCCAGGTGATCTTCACCACACCTCCCTCCCAGGAGCAGTGGGACATCGCTGCGGAGCGGGGCGTTGAACTGGAAGCCGTCCCCATCGCCATGGAGGGCTTCGTCTTCGTGGTCAACGCGGACAACCCCGTGGATACCCTGACCCAGGAGCAGCTTCGGGGCATCTACTCCGGCTCCATCACCAACTGGTCCGAGGTCGGCGGCGAGGATCTGCCCATCATCCCCTACCAGCGCAACAACAACTCCGGCTCCCAGAACTACATGATCGACTTCATGGGCGATGCTCCCCTGATGGACGCCCCCAAGGATTGGCGGCCCGCCAGTATGGAGGGCCTGATGGATGTGATCGCAGTCAATGACAATGCCGCCGGAGCCATCGGCTATTCCGTCTACGCCTACGCCGCGGATATGTACGGCAACGGCGATGAGATCAAATTCATCCAGGTGGACGGCGTGGCCCCCGGCAAGCAGACCATGGCCTCCGGAGAATATCCCCTGCTGGGCGAAAACTACGCCATTTTCCGCGCTGAGGAGCCGGAGGACTCCATCGTCCGGACCCTGGTCCGCTGGATGACCTCCTACGACGGACAGCTCGCCATCGCCCGGGCGGGCTATGTCACCCCGGCATACATCGGCTTCGACTATCAGGAGCAGCGCCTCTCCCTCTGGCAGGGCACCGGTGCCGGTCCCGCCGCGGAAGCTCCCGCAGCCTTTGAGTGGAACCTGACCCAGGTCCAATACACCGAATGGGGCACCGATTTTTACGATCTCCTGCCCGTTCAGATGGTGAACGGCACCGCCCAGGTGGTCGGCCTGACCGACGATGCGCTGACCGCCGAGATCAACGCCTTCATCGCCGAACAGATGGAATGGGTGCCCGGCACCTTTGACGCCTTCGAGAAATGGGTCACGGATCAGAACCGGTCCAACCCCTACGGCCAGTTTGCCACCCAGGTCCCCTGGGAGATCGCCGCCGTCACCCCCGAGGGCTCGGAGTACGCCTGCATCGTCACCGCCAAAAACGGCTGTCTCTCCGTGGCCGTCAGCGTCTGCGGCACCAACAACCGGATGGGCAGCGCCTTCCTCCCCTACCGGACGGAAACAGCCACCTGGGATCTGCTGACCGGCAAACGGCTGAGTCCGGAGGAGCTGTTCTGTCAGGGCGTGGATGTGGACGCCGTGCTGAATGATGTGATCCGCACCTACGCCATGAGCCCCATGGACGAATGGGGCGAATATCCCGACATGAAGCAGGACTTTGCAGGCCTGCCGATGACGG
>JAFQSI010000084.1 GCA_017409645.1 Oscillospiraceae bacterium
ATCTGGCTCCCCCGCTCCCGGGCCTGGGCCGGGTCCAGATTTTCCTCCGGACGGCAGATGACGCTGTAGCGCACGTTCCCGGCCCGCTCCCAGTTGACGCCGATGGTGTTGTAGATCTTCATCAGGATATCCGCCAGAAAGGGCATCCCCCGAAGCAGACTGACCCCATACGGATGCTCCGGCTCGGGATTCAGGGTCGTAAAGAGCAGCAGCTCCTGCCAGGGGAGCCTGCGCAGCAGCCCCTGCTCATCGGGGCCCCACAGCTCCATGTCCAGCCCATTGGCCCCCTCCCGGACCTCCAGCGCCGTCACATCCCCCCAGCACACCGCCCGCAGCCGTTCCCCCGCCACCACCAGCTCGCCCACGGCCCGGCCGTAGGTCAGCAGGCTGTCCAGGTACGCCGACAGGAAGGCGTCGATGCCATACTGCCCCCGGCCGCAGGGGACCGTCCGCAGAAATTCCCGCAGCCGCTCCTCTGCGCTGCACCTGACCTGAAAGCCTCCGCACAGCCGCACCAGCTTCAAAATGGCCGCATCCACCACCGGTACGGCGGCCCGAAGCTCCCGGTAGATCCGCTCCTCCCCGCCGCCCAGGGGCACATAGCCCCGTAAGCCGCCAAAGGGATGGGCGCTGCCCATTCGCAGCTGGGCCACCGCCGGTGCTTCCGTTTTCTTCTTCATGTTAACCTCCTCCTCGCCACGCTGCCCACCGCGAAGCCCGACTGGGCCTGCTTCAGCACCGTGGACACAAAATAGCGCATGTCGTCCATGGCATGGTCATGCTCCTTCTTTACCTGATCCTGCTGTCCGCTGCGCAGATCCCAGACATACTCCTCCAGCTCCCGCAGACAGTCCCGGCAGGGGGTGCAGATCCGGATCCGCCCGGCCTTCAGGGCGTCGGCCGTGGCCCGGATGCCGGAGAGGACGTCGTTGTCGGCCTTGCGTACCCGCCAGCCCTTCTGCCGCAGCAGCTGGATGAAGCTGGCCGCCGAGGGGTCCACGATGACCTCCCGGATCTCCCGTCCTCCGGCCAGCTCCCGCAGGGCCTGCTCATACTCCCCGTCGGTCATCTGCCGCTGCTTTTTCCGGGAGTCAAAGTAGAATTCCGCCACCCGGTACCAGACGCCGCCCTGCAGTCCCCACAGCCCCATGGACATGGGGTTCACGGTGCCGTAGTCGCAGGAGATGTACCATTTTTCGAAGCTTCCCTTCGGCACCTCCACCGCCATCTCCGGCTCGAAGAAATCGTAGACCCGCCCCTCGGCCTGGGCCCACTGGCCCAGCACGAACCGCCGGTAGAAAATGCCGGTGTAGAGCCGCTCGTACCTGGCCCGGATCTCCGGACTCAGGGAAGGGTTGTCCTCCATGGTGAAGTGCAGGTGCAGGGCGTTGCGCTCCCGGGCCCCCAGGATCCACTCCCGGTAGAACCAGTGGTTCGGCCCCGCCGGATTGCAGTTGAACCAGAGCCTGGACCCCGTCACCGAGCAGCGGGCGCAGGCCTGCTCCACGAAGGACCGGGGCATCAGCGCCACCTCGTCCATCAGTACCCCCGCCAGAGTCATGCCCTGGATCATCCCGGCGGCAGCCTCATCCCTGCCGCCGAACAGATAGAAGTCGTTGCTGCGGCCGCCGAAGCAGACGGTCAGCCTGTTCTCCGACCGCCGCTCCCGGATGTCCGCCCCCAGCTCCGTCAGCCTGGGCACCAGCTCCGTCAGCACGTTCCGCCGCAGGGCGCCGATGGTCTTGCCGCACAGGGCGAACCGCCGCCCGCGGAAGCCGGCCTGGGCCCAGAGAAAGAACCCCAGCCCCATGGCCAGGGTCTTCCCGGACCGGACCGCCCCGTCGCAGACGATGGCCTCGTACCCGGCATCGGCGCTGCCGGGCAGCCACCAGGCCATGGCCCGCCGCTGCTTGGGCGAAAACCGGACATAGCTCACGGCTCCTCCGGACTGCCCAGGGCCTGCAGGAGGGCGCCCATGCCGTCGCCCTCGTCCCCCATGGCCTGCTCCAGCCGCTCCAGGACCTTGACCCGGTCGATGAGCCGGATCTCCACCATGCCCTTGTCGCTGCGCTTGATCTCGCTGAGCAGACTCAGATCCAGCCCCTTCAGATCCGGCAGCTCCTCCAGTGCCAGCCGGACGCAGTCGTTGGGCTGCCCAAAGGCCAGCTCCGCCAGGCGGCGCAGCACATCCTCCCGCCGCAGCCGTCCCTCCCGGATGCGGCGCTTGAGGGTGCTTCTTGTTTCCTCCAATTTGCTTCCTCCTTTCACCCATCGCCCCCAAAACCCGCCCCGGTTGCACGAAACCATGCAACCGGGTGAAAAAAACTTGAAAAAAGCCTCCGTCTCTGATATAAAAAGCTTAATTATAAATTACAAATTACGAATTACAAATTTGGTCTGCCAACCAGCTTAATTCATAATTTGTAACTTGTAATTTGTAATTAATCATTTCGTACTTATGGAGGCAAATCATGACTCTTTCCACCCGCATCCAAAATGCCGTCGAATTTATCCGCACCCGCACCGACGCCGTGCCCACCATCGGTCTGATCCTGGGCAGCGGTCTGGGCGACTTTGCCGACACCCTCGAAAACCGCCTGGTCATCCCCTTCACCGACATCCCCGACTTCCCCGCCGCCACGGTCCCGGGCCACACCGGTGCCTTCGTCTTCGGCACCAGCCACGGCAAAAGCGTGGTCTGTCTCCAGGGTCGGCTCCACTACTACGAGGGCCACCCCATGAGCGTGCTGACCATGCCCGTGCGGATCATGGCGAAGCTGGGCGTCGAAACGCTGGTGCTGACCAACGCCGCCGGCGGCGTCAACAAGGACTACCGCCCCGGCGACCTGATGCTCATCACCGACCACATCAACTACTCAGGCTCCAATCCCCTGATCGGGGAGCATCTGGAGGAGTTCGGCCCCCGGTTCCCGGACGTCTCGGACCTGTATTCCTCCCGACTGCGGCTGAAGGTGAAGCTGGCCGCCGTGGAGGCGGGCATCAGCCTGCGTCAGGGCGTGTATATGATGTTCTCCGGCCCCAGCTATGAGACTCCCGCCGAGATCCGCATGGCCCGTATTCTGGGTGCCGACGCCGTGGGCATGTCCACGGTCCCCGAGGCTCTGGTGGCCGCCCAGTGCGGCATCCAGGTGCTGGGCATCTCCTGCATCACCAATCTGGCCGCAGGCGTCAGCCCCACCAAGCTCAGCCACCAGGAGGTCATGGAGACTGCCGCCCGGGTCCACGACACCTTCCACAGCCTGGTGGACCTGATCCTGAAAGAGATTTGAGAGTTGAGATTGGAGAGTGGAGATCCCTTTATCTCCACTCTCCAATCTCCAATCCAGCTCTGAAAACTTGACATTTTTTCGCCCTGTTGTATAATAAAACCATCCTATTCTGAACATAAGGAGTGTCCATTATGTACTATCGCATGACCGTCGCAGGCCTGGAGCGGGACCTGCCCATCTGCCCCCTGAACGAGAAGCTGTCCATCGCCGGCTTCGTCATCTTCGGCGACCAGGAGCTGACCGTGGCCTGCGCCCGGGACCTGCTGGCCAAGGCCCCTGCGTATGACTATATCATCACCGCCGAAGCCAAGGGCATCCCCCTGGCCCACGAGATGGCCCGTCAGGCCGGCGACGCCAAGTACATCCTGGCCCGCAAGGGTCCCAAGCTGTACATGCGGGACATTTTCTCCGTCACCGTCAATTCCATCACCACCGCCAAGGAGCAGAAGCTCTACCTGGACGGTGCCGACGCCGCTCTGATGAAGGGCAAGAAGATCCTGATCGTCGACGACGTCATCTCCACCGGCGAGAGCCTGAAGGCCCTGGAGGCCCTGGTCGAGAAGGCCGGCGGCGAGATCTGCGGAAGAATGGCCATCCTGGCCGAGGGCGACGCCATCGACCGCGGCGACATCATCTACCTGGAGCCCCTGCCCCTGTTTAACGCAGACGGCACCGTGCTCGGCTAAAGCCTCGCAAAAAGCGCACTGCTGCCGCAGTGCGCTTTTTAGATTGGAGATTGGAGAGTTGAGAGTGGAGATCTGGATCCCATCTTCAATCTCCAATCTTCACTCTCCACTCTTAACTTGAGGTGACCCCATGATCCCCAAACGTGACAACTACGCCATCCAGGCCGAGGATGCCCGGCGGCTGTTTCTGACCTATGACCAGGAGGTCATCCTGGGCACCACCGCCGCCACGGCAGACGATGACTACCTCTATCTGCGCTTCTGCGGCTCTGACTACCGGATCTCCCGCGCCGACGGCCACCTGTTCCGCAGGGAGGGCGGTGCCTGGCTCCCCTCCGACTCCCATGGGGAGGTGCTGACCATTTTTGACTACCTGTGCGACGCAAAGCCCGGCCGGGTCCCGGCCCGGGAATCGGTATCCATGTCTTCTCTGGGCGGTCATGTCCACACGGGGCTGGCATCTGCCAGCGGGCCTCTGGAAAAAGCCATCGACGCCGATCCGGGTGCCTTCCGGCGGGCCTGCCTTGCCCTGGGGGGCCGGGAAAAGGACGGCGGGGACCTGTGCTTCGAGCTGGACCTGTTCCCGGATCTGCCGGTGCTGCTGCGGTTCTGGCACGCCGACGAGGACTTCCCCGCCCAGCTGGACCTGCTCTGGGACAAAAATGCTTTGCTGTTTCTTCGCTACGAGACGACCTGGTTCGCCGCCGGACATCTGCGCCGCCGGATCGCCCAAAATATGCAGCCGTGATATCCCACAAAACCAGCCGCTCAGCCCGGCTGGTTTTGTCTTTATTTCACAAATTTTCAACATCCCAAAAAATCCCACAAAATCCCCCCCACCGGGTTTGGCAAA
>JAFQSI010000085.1 GCA_017409645.1 Oscillospiraceae bacterium
GGCGTAGCCCAGCCGGGCACCGGCCATGGACCGGGACTTGGAGAAGGTCCGGACCACGATCAGGTTGTCATACTCTGCCATCAGGGGGTAGGCGCTCTCGCCGCCGAAGTCCACATAGGCTTCATCAATGGCCACCACCGCGTCGGGATTGGTCTGCAGAATGCCCTCGATGTCAGAAAGGGAGATACTCAGACCCGTGGGGGCGTTGGGATTGGCGATGACGATGAGCCTGTTCAGGCCGTGGTATTTCTTCGCATCCAGACTCAGGTCCTCCTCCAGGGGGATGACCGTGGCCGGAATGCCGCAGAATTCGGCGAAGACCGAGTAAAAGCCGTAGCTGATGTCCGGAAAGGCGGCACCCCGCTGGCCGTAGGCCAGGAAGAGGAAGTACAGCACCTCGTCGGAGCCGTTGCCCACATAGATGTTTTCCGGCTTCAGGCCGTACAGGCCCGCCAGCTTCTCCTTGAGTACCTTGGCGGTGGGGTCGGAGTAAAGCCGCAGGTCCTCCAGCTCGGCGGCATTCAGCGCCGCCAGCACCGAGGGTGCGGGGGGATAGGGATTTTCGTTGGTGTTGAGCTTGATGTAAGCCTTGTCCCGGGGCTGTTCCCCGGGAACGTAGGCGGTCATGGCCTCAATGTTGGGATTCAGGAATATACTCATGGAATACCTCCATTCATTCGGGCAATGTAGGGGCGATCATCGATCGCCCGCGGATTTTCAAAGACAATCCGTCGCCGTCAGGCGAAAATATTGTATTTTCCTTCGGAAAATCCGAAATTCTGCGAATTTCGGCGGGCGATTAATGATCGCCCCTACAGTTTATGCTGCGCACGAGTGCGCTGCGGGCATGAGCTTCCAGGCCCTCCTTCCGGGCAAACCGGGCCACGTCCTCGGCCACTGCGTTCAATGCGTCGGGGGTGTAGTAGAGGAACTGGGACTTTTTCACGAAATCGTCCACGCCCAGGGGGCTGGAGAACCGGGCGGTGCCGGAGGTGGGCAGGGTGTGGTTAGGTCCGGCGAAGTAGTCGCCCAGGGCCTCCGGGCAGCTGCGGCCCAGGAACACGGAGCCTGCGTTGCGGATGGAATCGAGACAGGCGAAGGGATCGTCCACCATCAGCTCCAGGTGCTCCGGAGCAAGCTGGTTTGCGATGTCGATGCCGACCATCAGCGTTTCCGCCACGATGATCATGCCGTTGCTGTCCACGCTTGCCCGGGCGATGTCCCGGCGGGGCAGGGCTTCGAGCTGAACCTCCAGCTCTGTCTGGACGGCCTTCGCCAGGGCCATGGACTCGGTGACCAGCACGGCGGTGGCGTTGCGGTCGTGCTCCGCCTGGCTGAGCAGATCGGCGGCGACGACTTTCGCGTCGCTCTTTCCGTCGGCCAGGACCAGGATCTCACTGGGACCCGCGATCATGTCGATGGCCACCATGCCGAAGACCTGCTTCTTGGCTTCGGCAACGAAGGCGTTGCCGGGTCCGACGATCTTGTCCACCTTGGGCACGGTCTGGGTGCCGTAGGCCAGGGCCGCCACAGCCTGGGCGCCGCCCATTTTGAAAATGTCGGTGACGCCGGCGATCTTGGCCGCCGCCAGAATGGCGGGGTTGATCTTCCCATCCGCGCCGGGGGGCGTGGCCATGACGATCTTGTCGCAGCCGGCGATCTTGGCGGGGATGGCGTCCATGAGGACGGTGGAGGGATAGGCGGCGGTGCCGCCGGGGACATACAGGCCCACCCGCTCGATGGGGGTGATCCGCTGGCCCAGGACCACGCCGCTGCGGGGGGTCAGGACCAGGCTCTGGCGGACCTGGGCGGTGTGGAATTCCCGGATATTCGCGGCGGCTTTGCTCAGGACTTCCAAAAATTCCGGCTCCACCGCCCGGAAGGCTTCCTCGATCTCCGCCTCCGTGACGGCGAGGCTGGCAATATCACAGCGGTCAAAGCGGCGGGTGTATTCCAGCACGGCCTCGTCGCCCCGCTTTTTTACATCGGCCAGGATGGCGGCCACAGGCTCCTCCACCCGGGAGATGGGCGTCTCCCGCTGGAAGATCTCCGCGGGGTCCACCTGACTGTATTCATAAATTCGGATCATAGCTGTTCCTCCAGCCTACGGACCAGGGTCCGGATGGCGTCGTATTGAAATTGGTAGGCCGCCTGATTGGCGATCAGCCGGGCCGAGATGGGGACGATGGTCTGAAGGACCTCCAGGTCGTTCTCCTTCAGGGTCTTGCCCGTCTCCACGATATCCACGATGACATCCGAAAGCCCCAGGATGGGGGCGATCTCGATGGAGCCGTTGAGCTTGATGATGTCGATGTCCCGGCCCAGACCGGCGTAGTATTTTGCGGCGATGTGGGGGAATTTCGTGGCGATGCGCAGGGGGCGGCCGGGTTTTTCCCGGAAATCCCTGGGGCCCGCCACCGCCATACGGCATTTGCCCAGCCCCAGGTCCAGAAGCTCATAGACCTCCGGGCGGTACTCCAGCAGAATGTCCTTGCCCGCGATGCCCAGATCGGCTGCGCCCCGCTCCACATAGATGGCAACGTCCGAGGGCTTGACCCAGAAATAGCGGACGCCCTTCTCCGGGTTATCGAAGATCAGCTTCCGGCCGGGGTCCTCGATGGCGGGGCACTCGTAGCCGGCCTTTTTCAGCAGGGCGTAGACCTTCTCGCCCAGACGGCCCTTGGGCAGGGCGATGTTCAGCATCTCAGTCAAGGTAACGCACCTCCCCGTTTTCCAGCCTTGCTTCCCGCTTCCAGGTCCGCTGGGCGGGCCTTGCTCTTGCGG
The DNA here is from genome assembly GCA_017409645.1 of Oscillospiraceae bacterium. Lineage (GTDB taxonomy): Bacteria > Bacillota > Clostridia > Oscillospirales > Oscillospiraceae > Faecousia. The sequence continues at coordinate 2,785 of JAFQSI010000085.1, forward strand.
TCAGCACCGTGCCGTCCATGCGCTCCACCGCCGCCAGGACCCGGGCGGGGTCCTCGTCGGCGTACAGCAGCAGGGTATCCACATCCCAGCCGCCCTCCTCCTCGGCCAGCCGGTCCAGCTGGTCTAAGTACAGGGCGAAGCCGATGGCCCGGGCGTTCTTGCCCATATGCTCCAGCAGCCGGTCGTACTGTCCGCCGGAGAGGACGGAGTCGGGCACGCCCTTTGCATAGCCCTTGAAAACCAGGCCGGAATAATACTTCATGTCGTTGCCCAGGGAGAAATCCAGCCGGACCTGGGCCGGGTCCAGCAGGCCGGTGATCTGCCGCAGCTCGGACCAGGCTTCGTTCTCGATGCCCAGCTGCTCCAGATCGGCGATGGTCCGGGCCCGGAGGAGGGCCACCGGCAGCGTCTCATCCGCCCCGTGGAGCTGGCACAGGGCCCGCAGCTCCTGCTCCCGCTTCTGGCGCAGACAGTCCAGCGCCTGCTTCCGGGCCTTCTCAGGCAGTCCGCTCTGGTCCAGTGCATGGCGGATCAGGCCCACATGGCTCAGGCTCAGGATGGTCCCCACGGGAATGGCCGCCAGGCACCGGGCCGCGATGGTCACGACCTCGGCCACCTCATAGCTGCCCACATCGCCCACACATTCCAGGCCCGCCTGTAAGATCTCCCTGAAATCCCCGGTGTCCCGGTCCATCCGGTAGACGTTCTCCCGGTAGTGGACCTTGCGCACCGCGCCGGGGGCCTCCGGGGCGTTTTTGATGATGGACAGCGTCACATCGGGCTTCATGGCGAGGAGTCTGCCGTCCTTGCCGGAGAAGGTGATGACCCGGTCCGACTGCAGAAAGTCCTTGTTGCGTACATATAATTCGTATTCCTCGAACCGGCTCATCTTGTAGGGGGCGTAGCCGTGCTTGCGGCACAGCTCCCGGAGCCGGTCTTCAATCCGTCGTCTCATTGTCTTTTCCCTCCAGCCGGTCCAGGACCGTCTTGTAGCCCCCGTCGCCGTAGTTCAGGCACTTGTTCACCCGGGAGATGGTGGCAGAGCTGACGCCGGTGTCCCGGTAGACCTCGTTGTAATTGCGGCCCTCGTAGAGCTGCTTCGCCACCTGCAGCCGCTGGGTCATGGCCTGCAGCTCCTTGATGGTGCAGATATCCGTGAAAAAGCGGTAGCACTCCTCCACGGAGCGCAGCTTCAGGATGCCCTCAAAGAGCTGATCGGTGTCGGGGTTTCTCAGTTTGGTCATGGTTCGGCACCTCCTTGCTTGTTGGAGTGCATTTTATCACTTTAGCGTGCTAAAGTCAATAGCCCGTATCACCTTTATCCAAACCGCCGAAGTTTCCTTTTTTCGGAAGGATTTTTTCGTACAAAATCATATGTACACAAATCGCGGACATTTATGTATAATAGACAACATCGGTATCCATAAATACATAAATTCATTGGGTTTTGACAAAACAATTCGCCGGAGATTTTACCTTCAGCCACCCCGTACTGCTGCCGCCTTCGGCGGTGCCCCACATCAGTCATGGCCGCCTTTGGGGCGTCCATGACAGCTTCTCCCCGAGGGGAGAAGCCTTGTCCCGCATCTACAATTGTACGTTTTACAGAACCGGGTGAAAATCTCCACCAAAGGCTTCTCCCTTGAGGGAGAAGCTGTCATGAAATCGCCCAAAGCGATTTCATGACTGATGTGGGTGACCGCCGTCAGGCGGCGCAGTACGCACTTCCAATTCCATGAAACCTTCCGGTGAATCGGTACAAACCTCATGGACCGCGAGGGGCATCCCTGCAAAAGCATTTTCTTACATCGAAAGGAGGAATCTCCATGCGCATCGTCATCAAACTGGGCACCTCCACCCTGACCCACGCCACCGGGCACTTAAACATCCGGCGGGTAGAGCAGCTGGCGAAGGTGATCTCCGATATCAAAAATGCGGGCCATCAGGTGATCCTGGTGTCCTCCGGCGCCATCGGCATGGGCGTGGGCAAGCTGGGGCTGCGCTGCCGTCCCACCGACATCCCCACCAAGCAGGCCGCCGCCGCCGTGGGCCAGTGTGAGCTGATGTATATCTACGACAAGCTCTTCGGCGACTACCACCACACCGTGGCCCAGCTGCTGATCACCGGCGACGACGTGAAAAACGAGCAGCGCCATCAGAATTTCAGCAACACCCTGGGCAGGCTCCTGGAGCTGGGGGCCCTGCCCATCCTGAACGAAAATGACACCGTGGCCACCGAGGAGCTGGTCATCGGCGACAACGACACCCTGGCCGCCATCGTGGCCGAGAGCGTCCGGGCGGATCTGCTGATCCTGCTTTCCGACATTGACGGCCTGTACACCGCCGATCCCCATAAGGATCCGGACGCGCAGCTCATCACCCATGTCCGGCAGTTGGATGAGCGCATCTACGCCCTGGCGGGGGTCAGCGCCTCGGCCCAGGGCACCGGCGGCATGGTGACCAAGCTCCAGGCGGCGAAGATCTGCATGGCCTGCGGGTGCGCCATGGTCATCGCCAACGGCCGGAATCCGGACGATCTTTACGACATCCTCGACGGCAAGCCCGTCGGCACTTTATTTGGGGAGGTAACACGATGAAACTGATGCTGGAAGCCGCCAAGGCGGCAAAATTCTCTGTCACGGCCCTGACCACCGATCAGAAGAACGCGGCCCTGGAGGCCATGGCCCAGGCGCTGATCGACGAACAGGACAACATTCTCGCCGCAAATGCCCAGGATATGGAAAATGCCCGGGGCAAGGTGGCCCAGGTCATGCTGGACCGGCTGCTGCTGACCCCCGACCGGATCGCCGGCATGGCCAAGGGCATCCGGGAGGTGGCAGCCCTGCCCGATCCCGTGGGCCATCTGCTGGAGCGCCACACCCGCGCCGACGGCCTGCAGATCGATAAAGTTTCCGTGCCCATGGGCGTCATCGCCATCATCTACGAGTCCCGGCCCAACGTCACCTCCGACGCGGCGGCCCTGGCCCTGAAGGCCGGCTCCGTGTGCATCCTCCGGGGCGGCAAGGAGGCCTTCGCCTCCGCCAACGCCATCGTCACGGCCCTGAAGTCCGGCCTGCGGTCCGTGGGCGTCACCGAGGACGCGGTGAATCTGGTCCAGGACACCTCCCGCTCCTCCGCCACCGCGCTCATGACTGCCAACGGCTACGTGGACCTGCTGATCCCCCGGGGCGGCGCAGGTCTGATCAACGCCTGCGTCCAGAACGCCACCGTCCCCTGCATCGCCACCGGCACCGGCATCTGCCATGTGTATGTGGAGCAGACCGCCGATCAGGAGATGGCCCTCGCCATCATCGAAAACGCCAAGACCAGCCGCCCCAGCGTCTGCAACGCCGAGGAGGTCCTGCTGGTCGACAAGGCCATTGCCGCAGAATTCCTGCCCAAGCTGGCAAGCCGCATCGGCGGAAAGGTCGAATTCCGGCTGGACGGCAACGCCGCTTCCATCATCTCCGGCACCCCCGCCGGGGAAGCCGACTTCGACACAGAATTCCTGGACTACATCCTGGCCGTCAAGTGCGTGGAGAACTATAACGAGGCTGTCCGGCACATCGCCGCCCATTCCACCGGCCATTCCGAGGCCATCGTCACCAATTCCGATGCCGCCAAGGCCGCCTTCGTCTCCGGCGTGGACAGCGCCGCGGTCTATGTCAACGCCTCCACCCGGTTCACCGACGGCGGCGAATTCGGCCTGGGCTGCGAGATGGGCATCTCCACCCAGAAGCTCCACGCCCGGGGCCCCATGGGTCTGCGGGAGCTGACCACCTACAAGTACGTCATCACCGGCGACGGACATATCCGCTGATCATAAAGAACCCCATGCTGGGTATTCCCTGTAGGGGCGGGTCATGACCCGCCCGCCGAAAAACCTAGTTTTTCGGATTTCCCGAAGGGAAATCCGTCTATTTTTCGCCTGACGGCGAACAGATTTTGCGGGGCAAAATCTGCGGGAGGGTCATGACCCTCCCCTACAGGTCTTTCTCGACAGACAGAAAGGACCCGCGAGATTTCGCGGGTCCTTTTTTGCGTTTTCAGTGATAACCTGTAGAAACGGCAACAATTCAGAAAAGAAATCGTTGACAATTCAACTTTGCCGTGGTATACTGCGGAGGATCCAACGAAACGGAGGCCTATGTATGATCCAGCGTTTCGATGCCTTTGTTTCCGGCATCACTTCCTGCTACAAATATATCCAGCGCATCAAATCCATGGAGATGACCGAATTCGGCCTGAAGGGCACCCATGTCATGTGCCTGTACTACCTGCGCCAGAACCCCGCCGGGCTCACCGCGAGCCAGCTGTGCGGCCTGTGCGCCGAGGACAAGGCCGCCATCTCCCGCACTGTCTCCGAGCTGAAAAGCCGGGGCTATATCACGACCCTGAGCCAGAAGGCCTACCGCGCCATGCTGACCCTGACCGCCGCCGGTCAGGAGGTGGCGCGGAAATTCGACCAGCTCATCGAGAGCTGGGTCACCGCCGGAGGAGACGGCCTGACCGAGGAGGAGCGCTCTGACTTCTACAAGAGCCTGTCCGCCATCGCCGAAAACCTCCGTGTCCGCATTGAATCGGAACTCAAACACACTACCTGAAAGGAGCCCCAATATGGCTGTCAAGTTCATCATTGATTCCGCATCCGACGTCCTGCCCGGCGAGTGCAAAAAGCTGGACGTCATCCACGTGCCCCTTACCGTCCGCTTCGGCGACAAGGAATTCGCCGACGCCGTGGACCTGAGCCACAAGAAATTCTACAAAATGCTGACCTCCGGCAAGGAGGCGCACCCCACCACCAGCCAGGTGACCCCCGCCGCCTGGTCTGAGGTCATGGAGCAGGTCGTGGAAAATGGCGACACCGCCGTAGTCATCACCATCTCCTCCAAGCTCTCCGGCACCTACCAGTCCGCCTGCATCGCCGCAGAGGAGTTCGAGGGCAAGATCTTCGTGGTGGACTCCATGACCGCCACCATCGGCGAGCGTCTGCTGCTGCAGTACGGCATCCGCCTGGCTGCGGAGGGTCTGGACGCCGCCGCCATCGCCGCAAAGCTCGACGCAGTCAAGGACAAGGTCCGCATCTATGCCCGCCTGGACACCCTGGAGTACCTGAAAAAGGGCGGCCGCATCAACGCTGCCACCGCCGTTGTCGGCACCATGCTGAACATCAAGCCCATCATCGCCGTCCGGGACGGTCTGGTCGAAAACGTGGCCAAGGCCCGGGGTCCCAAGGCTGCGGACAAGCAGCTGCGGGAGCTGGTGGCCAAGTCCGGCGGCATCGACTTCAGCAAGCCCCTGTGCGCCGCCTGGAGCGGTCTGGAGGACGACAACCTGAAGACCTTCCTGGCCGACAGCAGCGATATGCTCTGCGGCACCGAGGTCCCCGTTGCCACCGTCGGCTGCGTCATCGGCGCCCATGTCGGCCCCGGCGCCGTGGCCTTCGCCTACTTCGAAAACTGATCCCATCCGCCACTGCGCAGCCCATCTCCGGGCTGCGCTTTTTTTGCGAAAAGAAGCCGCTCCCCCTGGGGGAAGCGGCAAAGCAAAGAGGAAAGGAAAAGAAGAAGCTCCTGTTACTCCAGGAAGTCCATGGGATCCACCGGCTCGTCATCCTTTGTGACAGCGAAGTGGACATGGTCCCCCAGGGCGTTTTCCATCAGGGCCGAGGTCCCCACCGTGCCGATGGGCTGGCCCATGGACACCTGCTGCCCGGCGCTGACTGTGACGTCCGCTCCCAGGGAGGAATAGCGGGTGGTATAGCCGCCCTCGTGGCGGATGACCACGGTCATGCCCAGCTGGTCATCCTCATAGACCGTGTAGACCTGCCCGTCGGCGGCAGCCATGACCGGGGTCCCCGCCGCAGCCGCCAGGTCCACGCCGTTGTGGATCCGCCAGTCCCGGGTGGTCTGGTTGTAGCTCAGCACCTCCATGGCGTAGGGGCTCAGCACCTCGCCCTCCACCGGGGCGCAGGTAGCCAGCTTCCCGGCGGTGGCTTCGGTGGTCCCGTCGGTCCCGGCGGGGGCCGTGGATGCCGTGGGCAGGCTCACCGTGCCCGTGATGGACGCCGGGAGATTGGCGGTCTGGACCGCGGGGTCCTCCCGGCCTGCGTAGTAGACATAGCTCGTGATTCCGATGGCCGCAGCGCACAGAACCAGGGCTATGTAGTAGCCCTTGCCGCTGAACGCGCGTCCGTGTTTGTTGTCGCTCATATTCTAAGCACCTCCGCTGTCCAGTATTGCCAGAAACGGCAAAAGCATACATGATCTGGGAAAAAACCTTCCATCGGTTGCCAAACGCCGGGATTTCGTATATACTATTACAAAATACCCATTTGGAGGGAACATTATGGAACTGAAGGTACTGGCCGTGGGTGATGTGGTGGGCGAGCCCGGTCTGGAGCGGATCCGCAAAAGCCTGCGAAAGCTCAAGCGGGATACGGGTGCCGACTTCGTCATCGTCAACGGCGAGAACGCCAGCAATGTGGGCATGACCCCCCGACAGGGCGACACCATCTTCGATGCCGGTGCGGACGTCATCACCATGGGCAACCACACCTTCTCCCGCCGGGAGATCATCCCCTATATCGAAGAAAACCGCTATGTCCTCCGGCCCGCCAACCTGCCCCCCCAGCAGCCTGGCCGGGGCTGGGCAGTTTATGAGACGAGATGCGGCGACGTCGCCGTCATCGATCTGATCGGCCGGGTGGGCATGGATTATCTGCCGGACAACCCCTTCCTGCTGATGGACAGGATCCTGAAAAAGATCGATGCGAAGATCATCCTGGTGGAGATCCACGCCGAGGCCACCTCCGAAAAGCTGGCCATGGGCTATATGCTCGACGGCCGCGTCAGCGCCGTCTGGGGCACCCACACCCATGTACCCACCGCGGACCCGATGATCCTGCCCAAGGGCACCGGCTACGTCACCGACCTGGGCATGACCGGCCCGGCCATCTCCGTCATCGGCATCCAGCCGAAGCTTTCCATCGACAAATTCCGGGGCGAGATGTACCAGCGCTACCAGAGCGCCGACGGCCCCACCAAGCTGAACGCTGTCCTCTTCACCATCGATGCCGGTTCCGGCAAATGTACAAAAGTCGAGCGAGTTGATATCCAATGATCCGAATTTTACACACCGCGGACTGGCACATCGACGCCCCTCTGCGGGAATTCACCGACCTGCAGCGCCGGGAGCTGCGGGCCAGCCTTCTGGAGATCCCCGGCGCCATCGCGGAGCTGTGTCTCCGGGAACGCTGCGACCTGGTGCTGCTCAGCGGCGATATTTTCGACGGTCCCTGCACCCGGGAGGGCTATGAGGCCGTCTACCGGGCTCTGGAGCGGATGGCGGTCCCCGTCTTCGTCTCCCCCGGCAGCCGGGACCCCTACCGGGCCGGAAGCCCCTGGGCCGATGAGGTCTGGCCCGAAAATGTCTACCTGTTCAAATATCCGGAGGTCACCGCCTTCACCATCCGGGAGCTGGACTGCCGGGTCTACGGCGCGGCCTTCACCGGCTCCCGCTCCGGTCCCCTGCTGACCGATTTCCGGGCAACATGTACCGAGCGCCACGCCCTGTTGGTGGTACATGGAGATCCCACGGACCCGGAATCCCCCC
>JAFQSI010000086.1 GCA_017409645.1 Oscillospiraceae bacterium
CCCTGGCCATTTTGTCCGTGGGAGGGCCCCAGAATTTCACCCTGGCCGTCATGACCGGGGACGAGAAGCTCCTGACCGCCGCCCAGGGCGTGGGCAAGAAGATCGCCCAGCGGATCATCCTGGAGCTGAAGGACAAGATCGTCGGAAGCAGCATGGAGCTGGACTTCACCGGCGTCAAGACCGCCGCCGCTCCCGTTGCCGCAAACAACACCGCCCTGGCCTCCGCCGCACTGCAGGAGCTGGGCTACTCCGCCGCCGAGGTCGCCGCCGCCCTGAAGGGCGTGGACCCCAACGCCACCACCGAGGAGATGGTGCGGTACGGACTTCGGCAAATGGTCATGAAGGGCTGAATCATCCTCCTGTAGGGTGGGGTCATGACCCCACCGACCAGGCTGGACAACCGCCCAGGCTGATCAGAAGGATCCCTTTTCAGACACTTTCCGCACTGTTTCACATTGTACAGAATCGAACTGCGTCGGCGGGGTCATGACCCCGCCCTACAGGATTCTCGTTAGGAGGCCGCAATGAAATACATCCCCTGCACCATTGAAACTCTTTCCGATCACGGTGACGACTGCCGGATCATCCATGTTCCCGCTGCCGATGCAAATGACGCTGCCGCGCTGTTCTCCCAGCTTCTGTCCGGCATCCGAAAGCGCATCGTTTTTCAGGACCGAAAAACGGAGTTTACCCTCACCAGCGACACCGCCGCATACAACGGACGAAGCGTCAATATCACCGGAGCTTATCTCGAATGTCTCGAAAAGCTCTTTTCCGCGGACATCCGCCCCGGCATCAGCCACCTCGACTGGGATTTCTCCGACACCAACGGTAATCTCTGTATTACCGTTCGAATCACGCCCTAACTGTCAACTGTCAACTATCAACTGTCAACTCATACCGGAGGAACCTATGAGTATTGAATTTTCCCAAGAACTTGACACTGCCCCCATCATCTCTCCCCGGCAGATGGCCACCGACGGGACCGAAGTCGGTCTTCGGCCGAAGCTGCTCTGTGACTACACCGGTCAGGAGAAGGCCAAGGCCAATCTGTCCATCTATCTTGAGGCCGCACGGCGGCGCAATGAGCCGCTGGATCACACCCTGCTGTACGGCCCTCCGGGCCTGGGCAAGACGACCCTGGCGGGCATCATTGCAAACGAGATGGGCGTGGGTATCCGGGTGACCTCCGGCCCCGCCATCGAGAAGCCCGGCGACCTGGCGGCATTGCTGACCAACCTGAACCCCGGCGACATCCTCTTCATCGACGAGATCCACCGCCTGAACCGGGTCGTCGAGGAGATCCTGTACCCCGCCATGGAGGATTTCGCCATCGACATCATCGTCGGCAAGGGCCCCAGCGCCAATTCCATCCGCCTGGACCTGCCGAAATTCACCCTCGTCGGTGCAACGACCCGGGCCGGTCAGCTCTCCGCGCCCCTGCGGGACCGCTTTGGCGTCTCTCTGCGGCTGGAGCTGTACACCCCCGAGGAGCTGGCGAAGATCGTCACCCGGTCCGCCACCATCCTGGGCATGGAGATCGACCCCAAGGGTGCCTACGAGATCGCCTCCCGGAGCCGGGGCACCCCGAGAATCGCCAACCGGTTCCTCCGCCGGGTCCGGGACTTTGCACAGGTCTGCTGCGACGGCGTCATCACCAAGGAGGCCGCCGACATGGCACTGCAGCGGCTGGATGTGGACCAGCTGGGCCTGGACGCCATCGACCGGAGGATGCTCACCGCCATCATCCGCCACTACAACGGCGGCCCCGTGGGCCTGGAGACGCTGGCCGCCACCATCGGCGAGGAGGCCGTGACGCTGGAGGATGTCTACGAGCCGTACCTCATGCAGCTGGGCTTTTTGACCCGGACCCCCCGGGGCCGCTGCGTCACCATGAGCGCCTACGACCACCTGGGCATCCCCTACCAGGGACAGATGTCGCTGGGGCTGTGAATCCTGCACAAAACTTCCCGTTTTGCCGCAAAAATGTTAATAAACTATTGACAATCCCCCCGGGTATGTGTATAATGCTTTTGTTGGCGCGGTGCGCGCCTGTCTCTTGAGTGTCGAACCGGTCCCCTTTCTTCTGTTCCGAATCCCGCCGCGCAAGAGTTCCATCAGCGAATACGGCCACGGGCCGTCGCAATAATCAAACTCCGCGTATTTCACGGGGCAATTCAATTAACCGAAGAGAGGTAAACACAATGTACGAAGATAAGATTCTGACTTGCAAAGAGTGCGGCAACGAGTTCACTTTCACCGCCGGTGAGCAGGAGTTCTACGCCGAGCGCGGCTTCCAGAACGAGCCCCAGCGCTGCAAGGC
>JAFQSI010000087.1 GCA_017409645.1 Oscillospiraceae bacterium
CGGATGGCCCGGCACCTGCTGCCGGACGCCGTCACCCCAGAGGATATCATCACCGCCTGCGGCGGCGAGCTTCCTCCCCAGCGGCCCCGGCCGCCGAAAAGATCCCTGGACATGACCCCGCCGCCGGAGCGCAGTCCGGAAAAGCTGCCCCTGTGGCGCAGGCTCCTGACGGCTGCTTCCGGCGCGGGCTTCCTGGGGTGTCTGGGCTATGCCCTGACCCGGGTGGAGCTGAGCAGGCTGTATCAGGGCGCTGCGTTTTGGAGGAGTTACGGAGCGCTGTATCTGACCATGTTCGCGCTGCTGTTTGTCTTCTGCGCATCCGTCAGCCGCCGGGCCAGCGTCCGGGAGCAGAGGCTGATGCAGGGCAGGCTCTCCCTCCGCACGAAAATCACCCTGGCCCTTTGCCTGCTGGCCATCCCCGTGACACTGTGGCTGGGATTGAAGCTGGGCGGGGGACGGAAATATCTGGTGGTCTCCGTGCTGATCGTGGTGGAGACGATGGTCCCCTTCTTTGTGGCCTTTGAGGGCCGGAAGCCCCAGGCCCGGGAGCTGGTGATCCTGGCGGTTCTGAGCGCCCTGGCCATCGGCGGACGGGCGGTGTTCTTTGCCCTGCCGGGCTTCAAGCCCGTGGCGGCCCTGGTGATCCTGACGGGCGTGGCCTTCGGCGCGGAAGCCGGATTCCTGGTGGGCGCGGTGACGATGCTGGTGTCCAATGTGCTGTTCGGTCAGGGACCCTGGACTCCCTGGCAGATGTTCGCCATGGGCACCATCGGTCTGGCGGCGGGGATCCTCTTCCGCAAGGGGCTGCTGAACCGGGACCGGCTGAGCCTGTCTGTCTTCGGCGGGATGTCCATTTTCATCCTCTACGGCGGCATCCTGAATCCCACTTCGGTTTGGATGTACCAGTCCCAGCCGAGTCTGAAGATGGTCCTGGCGACATTCGTCACCGGACTGCCCGCCGATGCCGTCCACGCTGCGTCGACGGTGTTCTTCCTCTGGCTCCTGTCGGACTCCATGCTGCAGAAGCTGGACCGGGTAAAGGTGAAATACGGTTTGATCGAATAAAAATACAGGCCCGCCGTTAGGCGGGCCTGTCAGCGTGTCGAAAAAGCCCTTGCCTCTCCCTCTGGGAGAGGTGGCCGAGCGCAGCGAGGTCGGAGAGGGCCTCCCGATTTTCTTTGAAAATCGGGAAAAATCGAATATTTGCTCTGCAAATATTCGATAACCCTCTCAGTCACGCTGACGCGTGACAGCTCTCCCAAAGGGAGAGCCAAGGCGCTTCGCGCAAAATGGGTTTATCGACAGCCTGAAAACGGCACCGCGAAAGCGGTGCCGTTTGGTCATTCTTCGATGGGATAGAACCGGGGACCGTGGTAGCCGTCCCGGTCCACCTGTTCGGTCCACATGGCCGCCGGACGGACCCAGACGCCCATCTCCCCGTACAGGGCCCGGTAGACCACCATGGGCTCCAGCGTCTCCGAATGCTTCGCCACATACAGAAGCTGGTATTCCTTCCCCTTGAAGTGGCGGTACCGTCCCGGCTTCAGCTGCTCCATCAGCGGTCAGCAGAGAGGACGGCGGAGGCGTCGAACAGCCCGGTGTACCACTCGGGATTCTCGGCCAGGTTGGCGCCGGTGACGATGGTGCGGATCTGACGGGCGTAGCTGCCAGTGGTCATGCCCCAGTTTTCGCCGGAGCCGGTGCCCACATAGTAGCGGAAGCCGTAGCCGCGGAGGGCTTCATACTTGGAGCCGGAGTAGGCCTCCTTGCCCATGATGTCGCCGCCGGTGGGGTAGACCAGGATGTCCGTCTCACCCAGCACGGGGGTGATCTCGGAGAACCACTTGTCCAGATCCTCCTTCAGACCGGCAACGCCGAAGTCGGCGTATTCCATGTCGTCATAGGTGTAGCAGGCAATGTCGTAGCCCTGCTGCCGGAGCTTGTCGGCCACGGCCCGGATCTCGTCGGCCCGGTCCAGCTCCATGCCGAACAGACCCTCGTAGCCGCACAGGGCGATGGTGGCCCGTGCCCCCTCGTAGGAGAAGTCGGGATGCTCCGCAAGGAAGGCGTTGAGGATGGGGACCAGATCAAAGGCACCCTCCGTCTCGCCCATCCGGCAGGTCAGCTCGCCGTTTTCTCCGAGGACCAGGCTGTCGGCGAAGCCGCCGCATTTTCTCGTATTGCTGAAGTAATTGGCGCCCTCCTGGGTCAGGATGATGGGCTTCTTGCCCTCGGGCAGCCGGATGGAGGTCCGGTTGACGCCGACACCGCCGTCGGCAGCGGTGGTGGGAACGGCGATGTCATACAGGCTCACCAGCACATAGCCGTTTTCGTAGAGCTGCTCCAGGATCCGGGTGAATTCATCGGTGGTGAGGTGCCGCTTGAGGAAGCGGCTGCCCCGGTCCGGGTCGGCGGCGGCCTTGTCCAGATCCACGATCAGCGTCCGGAAGCTCAGATTGGGGATGTCGGCATAGTTGTCCCAGACCACCAGATCGTCCAGAGCCTGCTTGTACTGGTTGTACTGGGCCAGCAGATCCGACCGGTTGGACAGACCGCCGGAGTAACCGGCCAGCAGCTTCATGGCGTTCTCGTAATCGTACTCGGCGGCCATGGCGGCTGCCCGGGCCTTCAGATCCAGGGCCTCGGCGTCCAGCAGCTGCACGATGCGCTCCTGGGTCGCCCTGGCGGCATTGCGATCCCGGCGCAGGGATAGGGAGCCCATCATGAAGGACAGACACAGCAACCCGGTCACGCCCAGGATGATAAAGGGAAGGTATTTTTCCTTGAAGAGCTGGCGGGGGTGGGGTCTGCGTCCCGGCCTGCGGGAGCGGGCGGGCGTATCGTTTGCAGGAATTGCCGGTTCCCGCTTGTTCAGGTTCTGTTCGTCCATAGGCAGATACCGCCTTTCTGTAAATAGTCCCTTCCATTATACCCGATGGGCGGGGAAAATGCAATTGGGAATTAGAAACTGACTCGCCGGAAGAGAAAAAACACCGCCGGGTGTTCCGGCGGTGTTTGATGGCTGGGGAGTGACTTAGAATGCGTCGCCCTGCCAGATCATGGCGTCGGCGACCTTCAGGAAGCCTGCGATGTTGGCACCCACGACCAGGTTGCCGGGCATATCCACCTGGGCGGCGGCGTCGGCAGCGGCGGCGTAGATGTTCTTCATGATCTGCTGCAGCTTGGCGTCGACCTCCTCGAAGGTCCAGTTCAGACGCTGGCTGTTCTGGCTCATCTCCAGGCCGGAGGTGGCGACACCACCGGCGTTGGCAGCCTTGGCGGGGCCGAAGGGGATGCCGGCGGTCTGGAAGGCCTTGGTGGCCTCCAGGGTGCAGGGCATGTTGGCACCCTCGGCGACGTACTTGACGCCGTTTGCGATCAGGGCGTTGGCGGATTCCTCATCGATCTCGTTCTGGGTGGCGCAGGGCAGGGCGATGTCACAGGGGACAGTCCAGATGCCCTTGCAGCCGGGGGTGAAGGTGGCGGTGGGGACGTAGTCCAGATAGGTGTGGATGCGGGCGCGGTTGACTTCCTTGATCTGCTTGATGACACGATAGTCGATGCCGTTGGGATCGTAGATGTAGCCGGAGGAGTCGGACATGGCCACGACCTTGCCGCCGAGCTGGGTGGCCTTCTGGTTGGCGTAGGTGGCAACGTTGCCGGAGCCGGAGATGACCACGGTCTTGCCCTCGAAGGAGTCCTCGGCAGCCTTGAGCATCTCATTGGTGAAGTAGCACAGGCCGTAGCCGGTGGCCTCGGTACGGGCCAGGGAGCCGCCTGCACCGACCTTCTTGCCGGTCAGGACGCCGGTGAACTCATTGCGCAGCTTGCGGTACATGCCGAACATGTAGCCGATCTCACGGGCGCCGGTGCCGATGTCGCCGGCGGGCACATCGGTGTCAGCGCCGATGTGGCGGTACAGCTCAGACATGAAGGCCTGGCAGAAGCGCATGATCTCGGCGTCGGACTTGCCCTTGGGGTCGAAGTCGGAGCCACCCTTGCCGCCACCCATGGGCAGGCCGGTCAGGGAGTTTTTGAAGATCTGCTCGAAGCCCAGGAACTTCATGATGGACAGGTTGACGGAGGGGTGCAGACGGATGCCGCCCTTGTAGGGGCCGATGGCGGAGTTGTACTGGACGCGGTAGCCGCGGTTGACCTGGATGTTGCCCTGGTCGTCGGTCCAGCTCACGCGGAAGATGATGATCCGCTCAGGCTCGACGATGCGGTCGATGATCTTATGCTTGACGATGTCGGGGCGGCGCTCCACGATGGGCTCCAGGGAGGTCAGGACCTCCTCGACGGCCTGAAGGAACTCCTTCTCGCCGGGGTTGCGCTGGCACAGGCCCGCGTAGACATTCTTCAGATATTCATTGTTGATAGCCATAAATGATCACTCCTAAATGGATGAGTTTGTTTCCAGCCGCAGCCGCTGGTCAGTTCGGCGAGGGCTGTTTTGGAAAACGATGGGCTGATTATAATACATGTATCCATGAATTTCAAGAGGAAATGAAGCTCCGGCGGACGAAAGTTGCGCTCTGACGGACACTTTCTCTGAATAGACCAAAAAAACTGCAATTTGGAGGGCGCAGTTTTGCAATTTTGACGGGGGTTGCAATTGTACGAGAAATGCGGTACAATATAAAAATTAAAGGGGGAATGTGCGATGATCGAAACTGTTCTGTTTGACCTGGACGGAACCCTGACCGATTCGGGTCTGGGCATCACCAAGGGAGTCCAGTACGCCCTGGGGCAGCTGGGCTATGCCGTCCCTCCGCGGGAGAGCCTGTTCTCCTTCATCGGCCCGCCGCTGCACAAGTCCTTCCAGCGCCACTGCGGCGTGGATGAGGCCGGGGCCGCGGAGGCGGTCCGTCAGTTCCGGGTGTATTATAATGAAATGGGCGGCATCCTGGAGAACGAGGTCTATACCGGCGTCCGGGAGCTGCTGCGGGACCTGAAAGCCGCCGGGAAGCGCCTGATGGTCGCCACCTCCAAGCCCCAGGCCGCGGCGGAAAAGGTGATGCACCATTTTGGTTTGGACGAATTCGTCCCCGAGATCATCGGCGGCACCGACGACACCCGGAACACCAAGGGCAAGGTCATCGCCTACGCCCTCCGGGAATACGGCGTGGACCCCGCGACGGCCATCATGGTGGGCGACCGGGAGCATGATATCCTCGGCGCAGCGGAAAACAACCTTCCCGCCATCGGCATCACCTGGGGCTACGGCGACCGGGCGGAGCTGGAAACGGCGGGCGCAAAAGCAGTATTCGATACCCCCGCGGAAACGGTACAATACATATTGAGAGGTTCATTGTAATGGAAAAGATCGCGAGCTTCACCATCGACCACATCAAATTGCAGCCGGGTCTGTATGTGTCCCGGAAGGATCACCTGGGCGCAGAGAGCGTCACCACCTTTGATCTGCGCATCACCTCCCCCAACGAGGAGCCGGTCATCAGCACCGGCGGCATCCACGCCATCGAGCATCTGGGCGCCACCTACCTGCGCAACAACGAGCTGTGGAAGGATCTGGTCCTCTACTTCGGACCCATGGGCTGCCGGACGGGCTTTTACCTGCTGCTGGCCGGTGACCTCAGCAGCGACGCGATCCTGCCCCTGGTGACGGGCTGCTTCAAGTTCATCGCCGAATACGAGGGTGAGATCCCCGGCGCGACGGCAAAGGACTGCGGCAACTACAAGGATATGGATCTGCGGGCTGCGAAGGCCTGGGCAGAGCGGTACTACGCCCTGCTGCGCACCATCGACGAGGACCGGCTGGTCTATCCTACATAACCCCCTTGCCTCCCCACAGGGGGAGGGGGACCGCACAGCGGTGGAGGGGGTGTACTCCCAAGGATAGGACACTCCCCCAGTCAGCTGACGCTGACAGCCCCCTCTCAGAGGGGGCCGAGATCACACTGAATATAGTAGGGAATGGAGCGTATCATGACAAAACTCGGAATCATCGGCGCCATGGAGATCGAAGTGGCGATTCTGAAAAGCAAGCTGGAACATGTGAAGGTCACGAAGGTGGGCCCCATGGAATTCTATGAGGGCCGTCTTGCGGGCTGTGAGGTGGTCATCGTCATGTGCGGCGTGGGCAAGGTCCACGCGGCCATGTGTACCCAGGTCCTGTGCAGCAATTTCGGCGTGAACGCCATCGTCAACACCGGCGTGGCGGGCTCCCTGGATGCGGGGCTGGATATCTGCGATGTGCTGGTCAGCACCGACGCGGTGCAGCACGATATGGATGTGACCCACCTGGGCTATCCCGTGGGCAAGGTCCCCGGTCTGGATACCACCGCCTTCCCCGCGGATGAGCAGCTGCGGAAGCTGGCCTTCGAGGAGAGCGAGCGCATCCGCCCCGGCCACACGAAGACGGGCCGCGTCGCCACCGGCGACCAGTTCGTCAGCTCCCAGGAACTGAAGGACCGGATCATCGCCGATACCGGCGCGAAATGCACCGAAATGGAGGGCGCAGCCATCGCCCAGGTGGCTTATGTCAACCAGGTGCCCTTTGTGATCCTCCGGGCCATCTCCGACAAGGCCGACGGCTCCGCGGAGCTGGACTATCCCACCTTTGAAAAGCTGGCGGCCGCCAACTGTGCCGCCGTCACCGAGGCCCTGGCGGGCCGCCTGGCAGAGGAATAACACAGCAGGGGACGCAGTGCGTCCCCTGTTTTCTTTGGAGGAATGGTGCGTAGTTGGTTGTAACCACTAAAGCTTTTAGCTGCTACAACATACTACGCGGATTTTTCAAAATGCTGTAACGAATTCCCATCCAACCAGTCTTATAGGTGTAAGGAGGTGATATCGTGACCGAATTTGAGGCGGTCTACCGGCGCTATTTCCGGGATGTATACCGCTACTGTCTCGCGCTGACGCGGGACGAACAGACGGCGGAGGAGGTGACCCAGGAGACCTTTTTCAAGGCATTGGGAGCCATCGACAAATTTGACGGGAAATGCAAAATCTATGTCTGGCTCTGCCAGATCGCGAAGCATACATACTTCACCATGCGTTCCAAAGGCAAACGGCAGGAGATCCTGCCGGAGGAGCCGGGGAACGGGGAGAATCTGGAGGAGAAGCTGCTGACAAAGGAGTCGGCCTTCGAGATCCACCGGATATTACACCGGCTGGAGGAGCCATACAAGGAGGTCTTTTCCCTGAGGACCTTCGGCGAGCTGCCCTTCCGGCAGATCGGGGAGCTGTTTGGAAAAACGGAAAGCTGGGCCCGGGTCACCTATCACCGGGCGAGACTGAAGATCAAGGAGGAATTGCGATGAAGCTGTGCTGCAATGTGACACGGGATCTGCTGCCGCTGTACCTCGACGGCGTGTGCAGTGACGAGAGCAGGGCATTGGTGGAAGCCCACCTGGACGAATGTGCCGGATGCGGCGCGATCCTGAAAGAGCTGCGCGGAGAAATTGAGGTGCCCCACGAAAGCCCCGACGACCAGGCGGTGCTGAAAAAGCTGGGGAAAAATGTGAAGCGGGCCTGGCTCAGGGGCGCCGCAGCGGTGCTGGCCGTGGTGCTGGTGGTGTGGATCGGGACCCTCTGGCACAATAACCGGGCCAGCGAGCGCAGCCGGGCCATGTACCTGCGGTTCACCGAGGGACAGGAGCCCTTTGGCGATGACCGCTACCCCTACGATTATGAATGGATACATGGGAACTATATGTTCCGGGTGACGCTGCCTGAGGAGGGCAGCAGCTACGGTGCGATCGAGGTGCGGGAGTTCAAGTGGACAAAGGATCTGCGCAATCCCGCTGATCTTGAGGAGTTCAGCCTGCGGATCGACTTTACGGAGGACGGCGGGTATCTGTACCATGTAAGTCTGGAAAGTGACGTCATGACCGATTCCGGAGAAATGACAGAGATGGACTGGATCTATGAGTGCGTCACGCTGACCACGGAGGGCGTGACCGTCTATGATGATGGCCTGGACGGGGAAACCATCGCCCGGAAGGACGCCTTCGTGGAAACCTACCGCACGGAGATCGTAAACATCATCACCGCAGCCGAGCGTGAATGGCCGTTTCTGACTTCCTGAGTATCCAGGATGAAGCCAGCAGGCGGAGGTATTCCTCCGCCCCACCGGGTGGCGCTGTTTGAATGATCACAAGAAGAGAAGCTCCCCGAACCGTGACAAAAGCGGAAGGAGGGGGGTGTGGGGGGAACCATTAGGGTTCCCCTGCGCGTTCAATAAAAAAAAACAGCTCTTCAGAACCCCTAAAACGCGCAATGCGCCTTGGCTCTCCCTTTGGGAGAGCTGTCACGCGTCAGCGTGACTGAGAGGGTTCTCGAATATTTGCAAGGCAAATATTCGATTTTTCCTGATTTTCACAGAAAATCGGGGGCCCTCTCCGACCTCGCTGCGCTCGGCCACCTCTCCCAGAGGGAGAGGCAAGTGGCTTTTTTTGACAAGCTGAGAAGCCCCGGTTCCGTGTGGAACCGGGGCTTTTGTCTGCGCCGGGAGGGGTGATCGCCGGAAAGGGAGGTCGGCGGTCGGCGCAGGCTGAAGTTGGAGGACCCCGGTCATGGGAAAAAGCAGGAAGGAGTCAGGAAGGAGAGGAGGAGAAAAAACCATGACCGGGGGAAACTTTCACACCTGCCCACCCGGTCGAATCCCGGGGCCGTCAAGTGACAGGCTGAAAGTGTAGGTAGCAAATCAAGGTGCTGCGGATCAGCGTGGGGAAGACTTTCGCGATCCCGAAAGCTTTTTTCGTTTCGGGCTTGCTCTTTTTGTCTGATGGTGTTATTATATAGGAGAACAACCGGTTTCTCTTCTGATAAAAAGCTCTGGTTTTGTAGTATCCTGCTGATTTGGAGGGATTTTTCATGATTTCCACCGACCGGGGGCTTCTGCCCCAGCAAAAAGAGAACGCGCGCCACGGCGAAGCCGGCTTCCCCATTGAGCGCTACCACACCAGGCTCCACGCCACCTACCAGGATGTGCCGCCCCACTGGCACGAGGAGGCGGAGCTGACTCTCATCACCCGCGGAGCCAGCCGCTACACCGTTCAGCTCCGGTCCGAGGCGGTGCAGGAGGGCGATATCGTCTTCGTGCCGCCCCAGGTACTCCATGCCGTCACCACCGGCGGCGGAGAGATGGAGTCGGATACCTTCGTCTTCCACATGGACCTGCTGGGCGGCCGGAACGCGGACATCTGCACCCTGCGCTATCTGGCCCCCCTGAGCGCCCAGAAGCTGACGCCGCCTGCGGTGATCCGTCAGGACCATCCCCTCTACGATCCGCTGCTGCGGCTGATCCGGGAGATGAACCGGACCTGGGAGCAGCAGGAGGTGGGCTATGAGCTGCTGATGAAGGCCCATCTGCTGACGGCCCTGGCCCTACTGATGCCCCACTGCACCAAGGATTCGGCGGAGCTGGCCCTGCGGGCGGAGCATGCGGAGAAGATCAAGGCGGCTCTGGATTTCATGGAGCGCAACTACGCCGAGGAGATCGCCATCGCCGACGTGGCCGCCGCCTGCTACTTCAGCCAGTACCATTTCATGCGCTTTTTCAAGAAATACATGGGCGTTTCCTGCGGCGAATATCTGAAGAACCTGCGGCTGGAGAAGGCCGCCCAGGCCTTCACCCGGGGCGAAACGGGGATCCTGGATGTGGCCATGGAATCCGGCTTCCGGAACCTGAGCTACTTCTACCGGGAATTCCAGAAGAAATACAGCTATACACCGAAGCAGTTCATCCAGCGCTGCGTGGAGATGCCGGTGAAATAAGCAATAACAACAAACGGAGCATCCCATCGGGATGCTCCGTGCCAGTTTGTCAAAGAACTCCTGAAACGCGTAAAATGCCTTGGCTCTCCCTATGGGAGAGCTGTCACGCGTCAGCGTGACTGAGAGGGTTATCGAATATTTGCAGAGCAAATATTCGATTTTTCCCGATTTTCA